>JAGLQP010000226.1 GCA_023136785.1 Spirochaetales bacterium | reverse complement strand
TAGGAAGTTGCATCCCGATGATGATGCCTAACCCCAGACCTGTCAAATATCCTCTTCTGCAGTTCCGCCGAGCCGGTCTATAATTGGCAGCACAGCTTTGGCAGCACAGCAGGAGGACCCATGAACTCACAAGAACGGAAGATACTCTTCTTCTCCTCGGCCATTCATTTTCTCTCCCATTTCTACATACTGGTCTTCCCCGCCCTGGTCATGCCGATGAGCCGGGACCTCGGTCTACCCCTGGCCACGGTCCTGAACATCAGTTTTTGGATGTATCTGCTCTACGGTCTCCTGGCCCTTGCCTGGGGGTGGATCAGCGATCACTGGGGGCATAAATGGGCCATGACCGTCGGGATCATTCTGGCCGCCACGGGTTTTATCCTGGCCGGGATAGTCCGCTCTCTGCCGTTGATATCCGCTTCCTTCGCCCTGGTGGGAATCGGATCTTCGGCCTACCACCCATCCGGACTGGCTTTGGTTTCGCAGGGGATCCGGGAGCGGGGCAGGGCCATGGGCATAACCGGTGTATGGGGGAATATCGGCATCGCCATCGTTCCCTTCGTTGCAGGGTTGTTGAATTATTTGATCGGTTGGCGCCGAGGTGTCGTGATCCTGGGGGTGGTGGGTCTGGCCGTAGGTATTTCAGGGCTGTTGACGCCGTTTTCGGTTGAAAGAGGTTCGGAGGTGAAGTACGTGGAGAAGCTGGAATCCCGGACCGCGTTGAAGCTGTTCATCATTTTCTGTGCGGGAGTGCTTTTTGCCGGGTTGATGTACAGAAGTTTTACCGTCATCCTTCCTGCGTTCATCGAATCCCGCCTCGGCAATGTGAGCTGGGACTTCCAGAACCTAATTACTCGTCGTTTTTCATCGGTGCGGGATGTTCCAGCCTTTCAGACATTGGTGGCCAACCTCATCGCCACCGGGGTTTATGTTTTAGGAATCTTCGGCCAGGTTGTTGGGGGCAAAGTGGCGGATCGCTACAGCCTCAAGTGGGCCTATTTTATCTTCTTCTGCGCCGCGTTGCCCTTCATTCTTGCTGCCGGTTTCCTCGCCAATGCCCTGCTGATCCCGGTGGCTGGTTTCTTCGTCCTCTTCACGCTGGGGCTGCAGCCAATCGAAAACAGCCTGCTCGCCTATCTGACCCCGGTGCGCTGGCGGTCGATGGGCTATGGAATCAAGTTCACCCTGACGTTCGGCGCCGGCGCTTTTGCCGTGAAAATCGTCGGCGCAGTGGAGCGAGGCTACGGGATCGACAGCGTCATTTTTCTGGTAGCCGGGTTCCTGGCCCTGGTGATCATCTGTATCTCCGTGTTCCTTGCCTCGAGCCGCGGTCAAAGCATTCGCCACTAGGGTCTATGGATCGTGCGGGTGACATACTGTGGGGCAGGAAGGTACTTCGAGGAAGCCCTCGAGCTGGCCGATGTTTGGAGCCGCAGTCTGTACCTCTTCTGCATCGGCTATGCCTACGCCATGGCCGGAAAAAGCGGTCTGGCCATGCGCTATCTGAACGAAACGGATCCTTCCCAGCTCATGGCTCATTACGGTGACTACGTTCTGCTCAAGGGCCAGCTTCTGCTCGAAGGGCAGTCCTGCCGAGCCGCGTTGGACCTGTTTGACCCCTTCCTTACCCGGTTTCCGGATCATGAAAACACCCAGAGCGTGTATTTTCTCTCCGCTTTCTGCAGCAACCAGCTCGGTTTAAGGGCTGAAGCGGCAGCTAAGCTCCAGAAGGCCTACGACCTCGATCCTTCCTCGGATACGGGGAGAAAAGCCAAGGCGACGCTGGATTCCCTGTAGTTCCGGATTTGTTATTCTATCTGAAGCGCAATCCTGGGCATCAAGCCTCTGGACAGGCTCTTGTTGCCTCCCCTGCGGTCGATCGTCTGCTGCATGATCGAGCGAACGCTCCGGCTCAAGTCCACAGACTCATGCTTCAAGGATACGTCCTCTTTGATCTGTGGGTATACCGGCTGCCCGATCACGACGGTCACCTGCGGTGGAATGCGGAGAGTTAGCCCGGCCAGGTGAAAAGATTGCCTTCCGAACCAGCGCCGCTCATGCAGCACCGAGGTGACCGGCACGACCGGCATCCCCAGCCGGCAGGCCAGGTAGAACGCCCCCAGTTGAAAGGGTTGGATCTGCTGGTTCCAGAGGTAACACTCCCCTTCGGGAAAAATATGCACGAAGGGCAGATCCGCCAATTCGCTCCGAATCGCCTTCTCCAGTATGCGCATGGCTGCGGCTTTGGCTGGAATGGGAACGGCACCGAGCAACCGGACGAACGTCCCGAGCCAGGGAATGCAGGCGGTCTCCTCGAGCATCGTGAAATAGGTCCGCCGCGGCCGTATGACGTGGGCGATGATTCCGGGGTCCAGAACCAGGGTGTGATTGCTCACCAACAGGGCGGACTCAACCGCGGCCAGGTTTTCTCTTCCTTCGATCCGCAGCCGGAAGACCAGCCAGTCCACCAGTCGGACCAACAGGAGTGTGATCTGGAAAACCACCCGCGAGGGCAGAAAAGAGGCGGTGAAGGCTGCGATTTTATCGCCCCGTCTGTAGGCCATGACTCAAGCCCTGCAGAATTGCTATTTGAAAACCCGATCTTTCCATTCAATTCCCAAACCTGTTGTCACCCTGCCGTAGCTCTTCCAGGCCATGTAGAGCAGATGTAAGAACGTCAGGGGATAGAGGAGGGGAACCCACCACTTTTGCCCGCGGTCGTACAGCGACAGAGACCAGGCCAGAAGGAATGTAAATACGCTGAACAGGGAGAAGCGGAGCATCGAGCTCCCCGTGTACAACTCAATCGGAATCAGTACCAGCGGCAGCACGACGAAGGCTACCAGGATCGAAGCAACGGAGGCGAAGAAGGCGGGCTGGTTTTTGAAGAAGTCGTAGATGTTTTTTGCGATACCGTTGAAGGATTCCTGATATCCTTCGTACATCCGGCAGCGCACATACCGGCGGATATCGAGGAATACCACCCGAAACCCCGCCTTTTTCACGGCCCGGGCAACGAAAACATCCTCGCTGATCTGATCCGATACAGAGGAGTAGCCGTCGATGGCTTCAAAGGCCTGACGGCGAAACATGACCAGTTGCCCCACGGCAAAGCTGATCATAGAGGCGTTGGATCTTGGAATCAACCAGAGAGGTAGGACCATGGTGCTCATGATGTAGGTGGTCGGGACAATCAAGGCTTCACCGAAAGATTGGAGCTCCTGATAGACGTATCCGGATAGAAAATCGGAACGGTGTTTGTTGATATTTGTAACCGCCCAGGCGATGCTCTCATGGGTATGGACGGTGTCTGCGTCGGTGAACAGCAGATAGTCCCCCTGTGCGTGTTGAGAGAGGAGCTGCATGGCGTGGGTTTTTCCGCACCAACCTCTGGGCAGCGGTGCTCCTTTCACGGCCCGCAGGAGGTCCGGGTAACGCCGGGCGTATTCGGAAACGATCTCCCAGGTCCGATCCGTAGACAGATCGTCCAGCACGACGATCTCGTAGTTCGTATAGCTTTGATGAAGCAGTGATTCCAAGCACCGACGGATGTTAGATTCCTCGTTTCGAGCCGGAATGAGCACCGACACCTTACCCATGCCCGTGGATGACGGTCTGTAGGAGCTGGATCGCAACCAGAGGATGTTGACCAGGGATAGAAAGAGGATGCAGAGGGTACCGGCCGCGGCCAAAAAATGGAGGAGAAAAATGATTCTGGAAGAAAGAAGGAGAATCATTTCAATTACATCGACTTTCTATGCATAGATTGCCTATGTAAATTTACGACAGATCTGCAGGCACTGTCAAGACCGGTGAACCGGTAACAGGCCGAGGGGCCGGTGGGGGACTAGGTCTTCAGTTTCTTTTCCAGCTCTTCGATCTTCCGCTTTAGATTGCTGATCTCCGTAGTGATCCACCTGCGCTGTCGGCTCATCTGCCTGCTGATGTAGAGGGTGCGTAGCATGGTAATCGGGATGTAGGAGAAAAGAGCGATGAGGATCTTGTTGGCCATGGAGATGAAATCCCGCTCGTGGGTCTCCGGATCCAGGCCGATCCAGGCGAATTTGAAGAACTCGAGGCGTACTCCCTGGTTGATGAAGTCGGACAGACGGATGAGCAGCGGCGGAAACAGGCGTATCAGAAAAATGCCGGCCACGAGCACTATGGCTACCACGTTGAAGAACACAA
>JAGLQP010000225.1 GCA_023136785.1 Spirochaetales bacterium | reverse complement strand
CAGGGCAGCGCCGTGCTCATAAAGCCGATTGGGGCAGAAGTCGCGGTACCGATTTTTATCGGCTCCCTGGAAGCCCAGGCTATCCTGATCGGACTGGCCAATCACAAGATGCCCCGACCGCTTACCCATGATCTGCTGCTGTCGACATTGCGGGAACTCGAAGTGAAAATATCCCGCATCGAGATCACGGAGCTGAAAGAGGGTACCTTTTATGCTCGACTGATCCTGAACCGAAACGGCACCGACGTGATCATTGATTCCCGCCCCTCCGACTGTGTGGCTCTGGCCGTTCGGGCTAAGTGCCCTATCTTCATCGACGAAGGTATAGTCGACGAGGCCGGAATCCCGATATCCTCAACCGAAGCCAAAGAATCCTCAAAATCCACAGAGATCCAATCCCAGATCACCTACTTGGAAAAAGAACTGGAAAAGGCTGTGGAAGAAGAAAATTACGAAGAAGCAGCCCTGCTGCGTGACCAGATTAAGGAGCTCCAGAATAAACTGTAACCTCTAGGGAACGCGCTTCCTCACGATCATCGAAATGAACGCTAGGGAGAGGAAAACCAGAGGTAGATTGATCAGAACAATCCGAAGTACGGGAAATCCCGATACATCGAAGAAGTCGGCGCTAACGACTCCAAAGCTCTCCAGAGTTGTGAACACGATCTCCGCATAACTGACCAGAGTGCCGATGATGATCAGCACCCAGGAAACATCCCGGGTTTGAGACCAGAGCAGGATAGCGAAAAACGTTGCTATCGCCCCCGTAGCCAATCTGGAAAGAAGAACGACGAACTCTGACAGCTCCATAGCTCTATTTTCCCGGAAAAGCGAAGAATAGTCCAATCATTTTTCTCAGCTCCCCTTTGGAAATTTCCCCTCCCGGCAGGATACTGACATAGGGTGCGGCGGGACTGAGAAGCACCCCCGCCTCGAGAAAATCCCCAAACACCTTCTCGTAGCGCCCCGGGTCGAACTCAGGAACCAGATAGATCCCCGTCTGCCGCCACCCGGGACACTTACCCAGCAGATCCGGGCGATACCATTCCGGCATAACAAACCGCCTGAGATCCTGCAGACAACGCAGCAATCCCGCCAGGACAACTGCGGAGATGGGCTTTTGACCGGGGAATCCCGGCGGCAGGATCTTGCGAAAACAGACGACCGCCGGTGCGCCGGCCATACTGAAAGGAAGGACCGGAAAGAGCACTTCGCCGGGAATCGAATCGGGAAACAGGGGACGCCAAAGTCTCACCTCTGCGGCCGCGGATTCCCCCTGCTCCGTCAGCGGATCTACAAGATCATTCGGACCGATATTCCGGTCCAGGTACAGGGAGGCGAGCTGCATCCCTTCGGCTCTACTCCCGGTCAGGCGAAAATCCTTATATTCAGGAAACATCTCCTGCAGCAGGCGGCGCAAACGCCCGCTGTAGATCGATGGCAAATCAGCGGCCAACCCTTTGGATATTGTATTTTTCAACACCGTAGTCAGCCCTCCGGGTCTGTGCCCCAACAGCGATCTTCCCCCGTTCTGCCAGAGGTCGAGATAGCGTGTGCCGGAAAGACTGTAGAGATGATACTCCCGGGCTCGACGAATAACCGGAACCCGTTCTAAAAGATCAGTCACTTCCCGGCTTCTCCTTTTGCATCTTATTCCTCTTACGGATCCGAACTGATCCTCTCTAATCTCGAGTATTTCAGTGGAAAACGGGCAATTTTGCCCGAATCGAAACGAACCGCGACCATCGATACTCCGTCGACTTCCCATTTCTTGCTGACGATCCCGGGACCGTAGTCGTCGTGGTACACGCCGCAGCCGAGAGGATATCCGTCCTCCGCCGACGGCAGGTACCCGTACACCTGGAGATACTCCCGTGGGATCTCGCTCAAAAACCGGGAGGGCTCGCTGCTCTGCAGCGTTCCGAACACACGACGTTTCTTGCAGGCAGTCAGGTACAACTCCTCCCTGGCCCGAGTGACCCCGACGTAGAACAGTCGGCGTTCCTCCTCGAGCTCGGCTCCGGCTACGGGAACCCCTCCGAGGGTACTCGAATAGTGAGGAAAGATATCATCTTCCAAGCCGGTTATGAATACCCTGTCGAACTCCAATCCCTTGGTATTGTGGGCGGTGATCAGAGTGATCTGCTCTGTTCTTGAAAACGGGTCCTCCTCCGAACCGCCCAGCATGAGGGATTCCAAGAACAGGCTTAGGCCCTCTAAGGCGCCTGGATACTCCGTGGTCGCGTTGATCAGTTCTTCCAGGTTTCTCACCTTCTCCGTACCTTCCGCTTGGTCCCGTTCACGATAATAATCGACAAGTCCCGACTCCATGATTAGAAGGTGTACGATCCGGCTCAATGAACTCTCGCTCGCTTTGGATAGGCGCTGATTCAATGATTCTATCAGAGACAGAAATGCCCGTAGTGCTTCGGCAGTCTTGCCTGTAAAGGACGGGAGTGCCTGCACTGCGCACTTCAATAGATTCCTAACGTTGCCCCGATGGTCCAGGATCACCTCCAGGCGCTTGGCGCCGATCCCCCTTCGTGGTTTGCTGATCGCCCTGCGGAAGGCCAGCTCGTTGGCGGGATTAACAACCAAGATCAGATAGGCCAGGGCGTCTTTGACCTCCTCTCGTTCATAAAACCGTACAGTGCCAACGACCCGGTAGGGGATCCCCAGACGAGCGAAGAGACTCTCAAACACCCGAGATTGAAAGTTCATCCTGTAGAGGATGGCGGTCTCCCCCAGCCCTCCGGCCTTCAACTTTTCAGCGCAGAACAAGGCTTCCGCTTCGGGGTCTTCAAGGTAGGCCAGGGCTACGGGAGATCCGGCGGGCTTACGGGTGAAGAGCTTTTTCCCCAGTCGATCGCGGTTGTTCTCCACGACCCTGGAGGCCACCTCGAGGATGTTCTGGGTAGAGCGGTAGTTCTCCTCCAGGCGGATGATTTCAGTGCCGGGAAACTTGCGGGAGAAACTCAGGATATTCTCCAGCTCGGCGCCGCGGAAACTGTAGATGGACTGATCCTCATCACCAACGACACAGAGGTAGTTGTGCCCGTCGTGAAGCTGCTGAAGCAACCGGAACTGGGCATAGTTGGAATCCTGGTATTCATCGACCAGGATAGCCCGGAAACGGCTCCTGACCCGGTCTCTGACCTCGACACAGTTTTCCAGGAGCTTGACCGTACGCACCAGGAGGTCTCCGAAATCCAGACATCCACTCTGCTCCAGCCTATCCTGATACTGCCTGTAGACCAGGTGGGCATCCAGTCCGGGCGCCCTCCCTTGCGCTTCCAGCCTAGAGAGGTCATCCTCCGGGAGCAGACAGTGATCTTTGGCTCGGGCGATCCAACCGGCCAGCTCTTTCAGCTGGTTTTGAGCCGGCTTCTGTCCCCCCAGTTCACGCCGCAGGACCTGTTTCAGCAGAGAAAAGGAATCCTGGTCGTCGTAGATCGTAAACCCTCTGGCGATTCCGATCTCCTGTCCGTAGCGCCGCAGCAGCCAGGCTCCAAAGGCGTGAAAGGTCTTGACTATAACCTCGCCCCCGGTGGGACTTAAGGCACGCACCCGTTCCCGCATCTCCTCGGCTGCTTTGTTTGTAAAGGCCACCGCCAGTATGGAATGTGGATCGAAACCTTCGCTGTCGATGAGGTAGGCGATTTTTGTTGTAATCACCCGGGTCTTTCCGCTGCCCGCTCCGGCCAGGATCAACAGGGGGCAGCCGGTGTGCAATACCGCCTCCCGCTGTTGAGGATTCAAGGATTCGAGATAGTCCGATTTTCCTCTGGAGCTATCAGACAAGGGAAGCCTCCAAATCGATCCCTGCCCTGCGATCGATATGCACAGGATAGATCCTGCCCGGCTCGAGGGCCCGGGCCTTGATGACCACCAGCCCGTCTACCTCCGGGGCTTGTAGAAAGCTGCGTCCCAGATACAGCTCCTCCCCCTGCACCCGCTCCTCCACCAAGACATCCAGGGTTCGCCCGACCTGTCTTTCCAGGCGTTCTTCGCTGATCTGTATCTGGTTCTGTTCGACTGCCCGCTTGCGCTGCTCCGCCACCCGCTTCGCGACTCGACCGGGGAAACTGTAGGCTGGTGTTCCCTCCTCCCTGGAGTAGACGAACACTCCCACCCAGTCCAGAGCGCAGTCCCGCTGGAAGGACAACAGGGTGGATATGTCTTCGTCGCTCTCCCCGGGGAATCCTACC
>JAGLQP010000224.1 GCA_023136785.1 Spirochaetales bacterium | reverse complement strand
TCGGCTGGAAATTCAGTTTATTTTCAAACAGGAGGCAGGTGATGCTACAGAACAATCGTAAAATTCCCCGGCTCGTCGCGGCGAGCCTTTTTACCGTCGTTGCCACTCTGGTACTGGCTCTCTCCGGCTGTGTCGGGCAGGCACCGGCTGCCGAAGAGCTGGTTGTCCAGCCGGTCACAGCTACGGCGGAGCCGAGTACCGAGGCGGAGATCCCGGTCGATCCTCAGGTTCGCCTGGGCAGGTTGGAGAACGGGCTCACCTACTACGTGCGGCCAAACCGCAAGCCGGAGAACCGGGCGGAGCTGCGGTTGGTGGTGAACGCAGGCAGCGTGCTGGAGGATGAGGATCAACTGGGTCTTGCCCATTTCCTCGAGCACATGGCTTTCAACGGCACCGAGCACTTCGAGAAGCACGAGATCGTGGACTACCTGGAATCCATCGGCATGCCCTTCGGACCGGAGGTGAACGCCTATACGAACTACGATGAGACGGTGTATATGCTTCAGGTTCCAACCGAGGATCCGGAAGTCATGGAAACCGCCATACAAATCCTCGAGGACTGGGCTCATTTGATCAGCCTGGAGCCCGAAGAGGTGGAAAAAGAGCGGCCGATCATCATCGAGGAGTGGCGCCTCGGCCGGGGTGCAGAGGCCAGGATGCGGGATAGCCAGTACCCGATCCTGTTCAAGGACTCCCGGTACGCCGAGCGAAGACCGATTGGAAAGCCAAAGATCATCGAGTCCGCCCCCGTAGAAGCCCTGCGTCGTTTTTACCGGGACTGGTACCGGCCCGATCTGATGGCGGTGGTTGCCGTGGGGGATTTCGATGCCCAGTGGGTCGAGGAAACGATCGTCAGGTATTTCAGCAACCTGGAAGAAGTCGAACAACCCCGCGAGCGGGTGGTGTATCCCGTCCCGGCTCATCCGGGAACCCTCTACGCTCCGGCCACGGATCCCGAGGCCACCTCGACCCGGGTGAGCCTGTACGTGAAGGCGGATCCCCAACCCCAAGAAACTGTGGCAGACTACCGCCGCGAGCTGGTGGAAGCTATGTACAACGGGATGCTGAACGATCGCTTTCAGGAGCTGGCCAAAAAGCCTGATGCCCCCTTTATCGGGGCCGGGTCTTTTAGCACGAGGTTCATCCGTTCTCTGGAAGCCTACGTGCTGGCCGCCCGGGTGCGGGAAGGACGGGTTTCTGAATCCCTCGACGTGCTGTTGACGGAGACAGAACGGCTGCGGCGTCACGGGTTTACCGCATCGGAACTGGAACGGACCAAGGAACGTTTCCTGACCTGGATCGAACAAGTCTACAGGGATCGGGACAACGTGGAATCCGAAACCCTGGCGGAGAGCTATGTCGGGCATTATCTGGAGGGCGAACCCATTCCGGATATCGAGTTTGAATATCGCCTGTTCCAGGAGTACGTCCCCGGGATCAGCCTGGCGGAGGTCAACGGTTTGGCTTCAGAGCTGCTCCGAGAGGACAATCGGGTCGTTCTGGTCAATGCCCCGGAAAGTGAAGCCGCCGAGGTTCCTGATGAAACGGCCGTACAGGCGCTGTTCGCGGCGGTTGTGAACAAGGATATCCCTCCGTACGAGGACAGGGTGATCGATCAACCCCTGTTCACAGCTGAACTGGAGGGCGGCCGAGTCAGCGGTCGAAGAACGTTCCCCGAGCTCGAATTCGAAGAACTGCTTCTCTCCAACGGTGTACGGGTCATCCTCAAGCCCACTGATTTCAAGGAAGAGGAGATCCTCTTTGGAGCCTTCAGCCCGGGCGGACATTCCCTCGTGCCGGACGATCAGTACGTGGCCGCAGTGACAGCCGCCAACATCGTGAACGAGGGCGGATTGAATGGTTTTGATGCGATCTCCCTGCAGAAGAAGCTGACCGGTACGGTCGTGTCCGTGGATCCCTGGATCGGCGAGCTCTACGAAGGGATGCGGGGCAGCGCCCGCCCTCAGGACCTGGAAACCCTCCTGCAGCTGATCTACCTGTACTTCACGGAGCCGCGTCGGGACGAGCAGTCCTACCAGGCCTACAGGGAGCGGCTGCTGACCATGGTGGAGAACCGGGAAGCCTCTCCGACCAGTGTCTTCTGGGACACGGTCCGTACGGCCATTTCCCAGAACCATTTTCGCTCCCGCCCCTGGACATCGGAGGTTCTGGAGGAGATGGATCTGGAGGTGTCGCTGCAGGTGTACCGGGACCGATTCGCCGATGCCGGTGATTTCACCTTCGTGTTTGTGGGCAACCTCGATCCCGACGATTTCGGTCCCCTGGCGGCGCAGTATCTGGGCTCCCTGCCCTCCACCGGACGGGTGGAAAGCTGGCGGGACGTGGAGATGGATCCCCCGAGGGGAATCGTGGAGCGGGAGGTGACCAAGGGACTCGAGTCCCAGAGCCGGGTGCAGATCGTATTCGGCGGCATCACCGATTGGTCTCTTCGCAGCCGGCTGCAGCTGGAGGCCCTGAAACAGGTCCTGGATATCGCTCTGCGGGAAAATGTCCGCGAAGAGGCCGGCGGATCCTACGACGTAGGGGTGGACGCGGAGCTCAACCGCTATCCCGACGAAGAATACTTCGTCTATATCGGTTTCGGCTGTGCACCGGATCAGGTGGAGGCACTGACCAAATTGGTGTTCGACCAGATTGCCAAGATTCGCGAACAGGGCCCGACCGAGAAGGACGTGAACAAAGTAAAAGAGATCCTGCGGCGGGAACATGAACAGAATCTTGAGGCTAATGACTACTGGCTCGGGATCCTGCAGCTGGCCTACCTCAACGATCTGGATCCCAAAGTTCTGCTGGACTTCGACGCACGTCTGGAGAGTATTTCCGTCGATACTCTTCAGAAGATGGCCGCGGAGACCCTCGATCCGAGCGCCTATGTGCGGGTGGTGCTGTATCCGAACACGAATACCAGATAGTACAGGGATATTCCGAGCATGATGGCCCCGGCAACCCGGTTGATCACCGCCTTGTGGGTGACTAGAAATCGTACGATCGTTTGACTCGCCGTCCCCGATACCAGGGCGATCACAAGCAGAGGAAATCCGATTCCCAGGGCAAAAAGAAGGAAGTGAAGCATGTTGACTAAAAAGTGAGCGGTTGTGGTAGCTAATGTTTTTGTAAAGAAGGCGGCGATCATACCGGGATTGCAAGGGACGACTAAGCTTCCGAAGAAAAATCCGTACAGCAAAGCGCTGAGATACGCATTTTTAACCGATGGGATTCTGGCCTGTGGGAAGAGCTTGCCCGCGTCTACATTGAAGATCAACAGAACACTGATCACGGCCAGTGCCGCGAAGGCAATCGGCGATACAACCTGAATGACCCTTGTCAGTGATGCTTCGATGAGGGTCGTAAACACCAGTCCAACGAGGAGCATGAACAGGATAACCCCGCTTGTGACCAACCCTCCGAGCGCCATGGGTCTGCCTCTATTGCCCTCCTTGGTTGAGAGCTTTCGCGACAGAAAACTAAGAAACCCGGGATACAGAGGCAGTACGCACACCGCCGTGAGAGGAGTGAGGAGCCCGAGCATGAATGTTGAGCTCAGATTGATCACTAACTGCATCCGCGGCGAATCTCCTCGTACAAAACTTCAGCCTTCTTTACTCCCCGCTTCAGGAGTCTTGCCCTCTGATCCTCGCAGATCAGTACGATCGGGCTTAAGGGAGCGGCCACGATTTTGTGGCCGAACTCCTCGATCAAAGCCTGAGTGAGTTCAGGCGGAGCTATCGCGTAGAGCCAATCAAAGCCGTTGCGGGATGCATGATCCCGTACCAAGTCCTCGTCCTCGTTCGGATCCACGTCGAGACTGATGGAAATCACGTCGTTCCCAATATCTTGGTGAAGTTTGCGAATCTCCTTCTGTTGTTTAGTGCACGTAGGGCACCAGACGGCAAAACTTTCCAGAAGAATCGGATGTCCCTCGAAATCGGAGATCCGAAAAGTCTCTCCGCCGACCACATCCCGGAGCGGAATATCCCGCCAGTCCTGGGCGAACAGCGGTCCGCCCAGGATTAGCCCCATCGTGATCAATGTCAACATCAGTACGTGTTTTGTTTTCATTGCGTCCTCTCGTACTGTCCTAATCCTCGTACACCAGGGTGTCCGGATGAAAGGCGTACCAGGCGAACCAGAAGTCCCTCTCTTTCACGATTTCCTGACCGGAGTCGAGGTTTGTGAAGGTAACGATTCCAGCCG
>JAGLQP010000223.1 GCA_023136785.1 Spirochaetales bacterium | reverse complement strand
GTAAACGATCGGGAGATCAGAGGCAGGGTCAAGGCGGAAACCTCTTTGCTCGATTTCCTGAGAGAAAACAACTTCATGGATGTCAAACGGGGCTGCGACAAGGGAGACTGCGGAGCCTGCACGGTCATCAAGGACGGCCGGGCGATCCTCTCCTGCATCACCCTGGCCTTGCAGGCCGACGGCGGCAAGGTGTACACGGTAAAGTCCCTCGGCACCTGGGACAAGATGCACCCCCTGCAGCAGGCCTTCGTGGATTACGAGGCTCTGCAATGCGGGTACTGCACACCGGGGATGCTGATGAGCGCCAAGGTGCTTCTCGATGCGAATCCCAAGCCGACCAGGGAGGAGATCCGCGAGGCCATATCCGGGAATCTCTGCCGCTGTACCGGATATCAGAAGATCGTTGACGCCGTCGAGGCGGTTGCCAGAGGAGAGTATCGATGAAAAAGGAGTACAGCGTAGTCGGAACCCGGATAGCCGGTCTGGATGAGAAGGACAAGGTCCTGGGAAACGTCATTTTCGCCGACGACTTTACGTTGCCCGGAATGCTTCACGGAAAAGTCTTCCGCTCCACCAAGGCATCCGCCCGGATCAAGCGCCTCGATGTGTCCAAGGCTCAGGAACTTCCCGGAGTCGTCTGCGTGCTGAGCGCCGAGGACGTACCCAACAACGAGTCCGTGAAGAACGTGGTCGGCCAGACCACCGAGGTGGGATTGCTGGAAGCCAAGCATCAGGTGCTGGCCCGGGGGCGGGTACGCTACTGGGGCGAGGCGATTGCCCTGGTCGCCGCAGAGAGCCTGGATATCGCACGGGATGCATTGAAGCTGATCGAGGTGGAGTACGAAGAGCTTCCCGCCGTGTTCGATCCTTTCGAAGCGATGAAACCGGATGCGCCCAAGATCCACGGCAACAACAACGTGATCGCTTCCTGGAAGCTGCGCAAGGGGGACGTGGAGAAGGGTTTTGCCCAAGCCGATGTGGTCGTGGAGAACACCTATCGTACTCCCCGGCAGGAGCACGCCCATATAGAGCCTGAATCCGGGGTGGCCTGGGTGGATGACATGGGTGTGATCAACGTGCGCTACGCAGCCCAGGTCATCGAACATTACCGGGACATCGCCACGGTCCTTGGAGTGCCGGAGAGCCGGGTGCGGGTGATCGGTACTCTGATCGGAGGGGGCTTCGGAGGAAAGGAAGACGTCACCGTCGAGGTCTTTCTGGCCCTGATGGCCAGGAAGACGGGCCGACCGGTAAAGCTGACCTTTACCCGTGAGGAGATGGGCTATGCCAGGCACAAGCGGCACCCCTACGTCCTCAAATACAAGACAGGGGCCACCAAGGAGGGTAAGCTCGTTGCCCTGGAGGCTCAGATCGTCTCAGATGCCGGAGCCTACGTATACTTGAGCCCCTGGGTCCTGATTTACTCGACGGTACACTCCACCGGACCCTACCTCATTCCCAACGTCAAGGTGGATGCCAATTCGGTGCTCACCAACAACATCATGACCAGCGCCTTCCGCGGATTCGGCGGGATGCAGGTGGTAGCGGCCTACGAAGCCCAGATGGACGACCTGGCCGAAAAGCTCGGAATGGATCCTCTCGAGCTGCGCAGGAAGAATTTCCTCAAGAAGGGTGATGTGACGGCCAGCTACCAGGAGATCACCTCGGAGGTCTGGCTGGAAAAATGCGCTCAGGCGGCACTCGACGCATTGGGGCAGAAGAGCAAGGGCGGCAAGATCAAGAAGGTCGGCCGCGGACTGGCCTGTGCCTGGCAGTCCTACGGGCGGATGACCTACCTGCACGACACCTCCAACTGCTGGGTCAACCTGGAGATGGACGGCAGCGCCGTGGTCCGGACCGGTATCCCGGATCTCGGCGGAGGACAGCGCGAATCGGTTCGGGCCATTGCGGCGGAGGTGCTGGGATTGAATATTGAGGAGATCCATGTGATCTCCACGGACTCCCAGGTCACTCCCCTGTCCGGGACGGTTACCGCCACTCGAGCTCTGTACATGTCGGGAAACGCCACCAAACTGGCGGCGGAAAACGTCAAAAAGGTAATCACCGGCAAGGCGTCGGAGATTCTGTCCGTGGCCCCGGAAAAACTCGACCTGAAGGACCACACCGTGTATGTGGTGGACGACCCCAAGAAGAGGATTCCTTTAGTCGATGCGATCAAGCAGTGTTACTTCGAGGGCAAGATCCCGCAGAGCTTGGCTACCTTCCGAGCTCCATTCACCGAGCCGATCAGCTCGGACGTGATCAAAGATCCCGTGTTTCCGGACTTCACCTTCGGGGCCCAGGCGGCGGAGGTGGAGGTGGACATCGAAACCGGGGAGGTTAAGGTGCTGAAGTGGGCCACGGCCTACGACATCGGGCAGGCGATCAATGTTAACCGGGTGGAAGGACAGATGGAAGGCGGTGTCGCCCAAGGGTTGGGCTTCGGGCTGATGGAGGACTACCTCGAGGTCGACGGGGTACCCTGGACCTGGAACTTCCACGACTACATCATTCCGACCTCGAAGGATGTGCCGGATATCAAGTCGATCGTGCTGGAGTCCGGATCCGGAAAGGGACCCTTCGGCGCCAAGGGAATCGGGGAGCCGGCAATATCGGCAGCCGGTCCGGCGGCGGCGAATGCCGTCAAGGATGCGATCGGCGTCCGGGTGACCCACCTGCCGGTCACCGCCGAGCGGATCTTTTTCGCCCTTCGGTAATGGGAGAAAGGTTGATCACTCGGGATAGGTGATATCGGCTATCTGGGGATATTCAGACGTTGTCTCTTGGCGGAGCTCTCGTAATTCGCAAAAAAGCCTTTCAGCCTCAAAAGGAAACCCGCGTGGTCGTATAGTTTCCAGAGAAGCCAATACGTGCCTGCCCGAAGCTGCTCCAGGCTCATTTGTTTCGGAATCATCGTGAAAGTACTCAGATTGTTGTAAAGGTGTTCCGGATTCGACCTGCACTGCTTTTCCCAGTCCAAATACCTGTTTTCCCGGACGATTCGCCTCTTAAGAGCCGTCGCATCCATCGCCTGGAGCGGGTAGATCTGAACATTGGGAACTGCGCTCCTCATGTGAAAGTCGAGCTGATCCTTGAAAATCGAGAGGCCGTCATGATCGAATCCCACGATGCAGGTCGATATAACGGTAATCCCGTACTCCTGGAATTTTCTAATGTCTTGAATCAGGTCGCTGGCGATATTCTGGTACTTGCCCGTTTCTTTCAGACTTTCAATACAGGGGCTTTCAATTCCTATCTGAACCGCGGTCATGCCTGCCTCCGCGGCTATCTCGAGAAACTCATCGTCCTTGGCTACATCGATCGAGAGCTGAGTAATGAACATCGTGGGACTGCGCTGCCTTCTGTTCCAGTCCCGCAACCCTGTCATGATGGCCTTCGCTTTTGTCCGATCCGCCGAGAGATTGTCGTCGGCGATGATCACTAAATTGATCCCGATCTTTTTCAGCTCCTCGACTTCCCTTACGACTTTGTCTACGGGTTTGTATCGCATCTTCCGGCCGACATATGCCCCCACGCTGCAGAACTCACACTTGTAGGGACAACCCCGACTGGCCTGAACCAAACCCATCATGTACTTTTTCCTGGCTGATTTGGAAAAATCGCCGTAGTCGGGAATTGGGCTTTCCGCCAGATCGAATCTTTCCGTTTCGCGGTACTCGTTTTTATATCTGTTGTGAAGTAAGTCGTTGAGAAACTGCGGCCATATTCTTTCTGCTTCTCCAATAATGAGAACGTCCGCGAAGGGTCTCCATCTCTCCGGACAGAGGGAAACACAAGGCCCGCCGCAGACGACGAGAGTCCCGCGTCGGGAAAGCTCCTCGGCCAATTTTTCGGCTCGAAAGAACTGTGTCATGAACCCGGTAATCCCCGCGATATCGCAGGGTGTGTCGAAATCGATCTGCTCCACGTTCTCGTCGATTATCCTGATTTCAAACTCTTCGGGGGTCAGAGCGGCGACGGTAGGAAGGGCAACGTTCATGACACCACCGGGCGTCCGTGCCAGAATATCCGAGAATCTCAAATCTACGTAGCTGCTCGGTGGAGACTTCGGAAAGATGAGGAGCTTCTTTCTTTGCACCGCGGTGTTCTCTCTCTGTACAGCGCAGCGACAATGTTCAGGTTGGATGATAGAATCGGATGGCAGGCCTTACTCGTTCGTTGAACTGCTATCTACAAAAAATCATAGCATATAGGGATCTATTGTCAAATTTATCGAATCGACGTTCCGGTGAACGAGGCTGTT
>JAGLQP010000222.1 GCA_023136785.1 Spirochaetales bacterium | reverse complement strand
CCTTTCAGGAGGCCGATGTTTCCGGAATATCCTACCCCCTGGTCAAACACTCCTACCTGGTGAAAAACGCCGCGGAGGTGCCCCGAATCATCCCCGAAGCTTTCTTTCTGGCTCGATCGGGAAGGCCCGGTCCGGTGCTGATCGACATGCCTAAGGATGTTTCCAACACCCTGATCGATCCAACCGAGCGCAACGATTTTCACCTTCCCGGCTACAATGTACCGGCCCAGGGAGATTCCCGGGACATAGAGCTTGCCGCTGTCCTTCTGCAGCAGGCCCGCAGGCCGGTACTCCTGGTCGGACACGGCGCCGTACTATCCGGGGCCGAAGAGGAGGTCCGAGGGTTGGCGGAGACCCTCGGCATACCGGTGACCAACACCCTCCTGGGAAAGGGCTGTTTTCCCGAGACCCACGAGCTGTCCCTCGGCATGCTGGGAATGCACGGCACCGCCTACGCCAATCTGGCGGTACAGCACTGCGATCTGATCATGTCCGTCGGTTCGAGATGGGATGACCGGATCGTGGGAAAACTGGAGGAGTTCTGTTCCCACGCCCGCAAGATCCATGTGGATATCGACCCCGCCGAAATAAACAAGACCGTCCAGGTAGACTGCGCCGTCATCGGCGATGCACGCCTTGTTCTCCAATCTCTGCTGCCCCTTGCCCAGTCCGGAGATACCGCGGACTGGCTGCGGCAGGTCGAGGGATGGAAGCGGCAGCATCCCCTCAGTTACAGAAAGGAAGGCGGACTCAAGGCCCAACACGTGATCGATGAGCTGTATCGCCTGAGTGAAGGCAAGGCCGTGGTGGTGACCGATGTCGGACAGCACCAGATGTGGGCCGCCCAGTTTTACAGGACGGATCAGAGGCGGCACTGGCTATCCTCCGGCGGTGCGGGCACCATGGGCTACGGTTTTCCCGCGGCCATCGGCGCGCAGCTGGGGCGGCCGGATGCGTTGGTCGCGGCAATCGTCGGGGACGGAGGGTTTCAGATGACCATGTCCGAGCTGGCTACGGCGGTCAATGAGAAGCTGCCTCTGAAGGTGGTGATCATCAACAACCGCTACCTGGGCATGGTCAGGCAGTGGCAGAATCTGTTTTACGCCAATCGACTTTCCGGAGTCGATCTGCGGGGGAATCCGGATTTCGTCCAGCTGGCCCGCAGTTACGGCTGCAAGGCCTTTCGCATCCGTCGGAGCGGCGATGTCCGCCGTGTGCTGAAGCAGGCTTTGGATTACTCCGACGGGCCGTGCATCATCGATGCGGAGGTGGAGAAGGAAGACAATGTATTTCCCATGATCCCCGCCGGAGCCGGTATGAAGGACATGATTCTCGCACCCGCAGAGAGAAAGACTCAGGCGACAATGAAGAGGGCGAAAAAGGAGAACGATGCATGAACGGCAACGGTAAATCAGCTTCTGTGGAAGCGCAAAGCCTGAAACTACCCCCGGGAGTCGGAACCAGCACCAGTTCGCAGCCCATCTCCGGAGCTGCCCTGACCATTGGCAAGAGAGCCTCGAACCTGGTCAAAAAACACGTGATCAGTTTATACGTAAACAACAAGCCGGGCGCCCTCATCCGTATTGCCCTGGTATTTGCCCGCCGTGGCTACAATATCGACAGTCTGGTCGTCTCGGAAGGACACGACCCGGCTTTCTCTCACATGAACATCACGGCCACAGGAGACGAGAAGACTCTTCAGCAGATTTTGCAGCAGCTCAACAAGCTGGTAGACGTCATCCACGCGAAAGATCATACTGGGGATGACATTGTTCAGCGCGAGCTGGCGTTGATCAAGCTGCACTGCACCGCGGACACACGGAACGAGGTCCTTCAGATCGCCCACGTGTTCAAGTGTGCGGCGGTGAATTTAACAGACACGACCATCACCCTGGAAATTAGCGGTGAGACAGAGAAAATCGATGCCATACACCGGATGCTCAACCAGTACGGGATCCTGGAAATGGTGCGAACCGGGAACGTGCTGATCGCCAGGGGTGAGGAAACAACCTATTAGCAAGAAGAGGTCAGTACTATGGGAAAAAACCTGCTGAAAAAAGTCTGGGAGCTGCACAAGGTCAGGACTCTGCCCTCCGGGCAGGACCAGCTCTACATCGGGTTGCACCTGATCCATGAGGTCACCTCCCCCCAGGCGTTCGCCATGCTTGCCGAGAGGGGCTTGAAGGTGCTGCATCCGGAGCGGACCTTCGCCACGGTCGATCACATCGTGCCAACTGACGATCAGAACCGACCCTTCAAGGACGAGCTGGCCGAACGGATGATCCAGGCCCTGGAGGACAATACCGCCGAACACGGGATCCCCTTCTTCGGCCTTGATTCGGGCTTGCAGGGGATCGTGCATATCATCGGTCCGGAACTGGGATTGAGCCAGCCGGGGATGACCATCGCCTGCGGGGATTCCCACACCTCGACCCACGGTGCCCTCGGAGCCATCGCCTTTGGTATCGGTACCTCGCAAGTGCGGGACGTACTGGCCACCCAGGCTCTGGCCTTCAATCCTCTGAAAGTCAGGCGAATCGAGGTAAAAGGAACTCTGGGCAGCGGGGTGTATTCCAAGGACATTATTCTAAGGGTCATTGCAGAGCTGGGGGGGAAGGGCGGATTGGGGCATGCCTACGAGTACGGGGGCCCGGCAATAGAAGCCCTGCCCATGGAGGCCAGGCTGACGATCTGCAATATGAGCATCGAAGGGGGAGCCCGGGTCGGCTACATCAATCCGGACCGGGTCACCTTCGACTACCTGAAGGACCGACGGTTTGTACCCAAGGGCGAGGGGTTCGAACGGGCTGTACAGTACTGGAAGCAGATCGCTTCGGACCCGGATGCTGAGTACGACGACAGGTTCGAGCTGGATGCGGATACCCTGGAGCCGATGGTCGCCTGGGGCATCAATCCCGGCCAGGCCGTCGGTGTGCTTGAGAAGCTGCCCGTCCTCAGCGAGCTCAAAGCGGAGGATCGGGAGGTGGCCGAGGTTGCTTACAGCCATACCCGATTTCGCCCGGGCCAACCGATCAAAGGGCAGAAGATCGACGTGGCCTTTATCGGGTCGTGCACCAACGGGCGGGTCAGCGACCTGCGGGAAGCGGCCCGTCTGGTGCAGGGGCACAAGGCGGCGGCCCACGTGAAAGCCCTGGTTGTGCCCGGTTCTCAAGCCGTGGCGGAACAGGCCGAATCGGAAGGGCTGCCCGGGATCTTCCGCCAGGCCGGTTTCGAGTGGCGGGGGCCGGGCTGCTCGATGTGTCTGGGCATGAACCCGGACGTGCTTCAGGGAGATCAGATCTGTGCCAGCTCCTCGAACCGCAACTTCATCGGCCGTCAGGGATCGCCCACGGGCAGAACCCTGCTGATGAGCCCGGCCATGGTGGCCGTGGCAGCCCTGGCCGGAGAAGTGGCGGATGTGCGGGAGTTCGCCCAAGGAGGTCGAGGATGAGCCAGAGAACATCCGTGATTCGAGAGATAACAGGCAGGGCGGTTGCGGTTCGAGGCAACGATATCGACACCGACCGCATCATTCCGGCCCGATATATGAAAGAACTGACCTTCGACCAGTTGGGCCAATACAACTTCTACGACCAACGCTTCGATTCTTCGGGAAAGTCCCTCGATCATCCACTGAACGACCCCCGTTTCCAGGGAGCCGGTGTTCTCCTGGTAAACAAGAACTTCGGCTGCGGTTCCTCCCGGGAGCATGCACCTCAGGCCCTGATGCGCTGGGGAATCCGGGCAATCATCGGCGAAAGCTTCGCAGAGATTTTCGCCGGCAACTGCACCGCTCTGGGTGTTCCCACCCTGACGGTGGGCCATGGGGAGATCGAGGAGCTGATGAATCTGGTTGAAGCGGAACCGCGAACGGAGTTCCGCATCGATCTGGAGTCCCGGCAAGTTCAGGCGGGCAGTTCGAAGGTTTCCTTTTCCCTGTCCGCCAGTCAGGCTCAGGTGTTCCTGAGCGGCACCTGGGATACCACCACCTCCCTTCTCGACGGCCTGGAGGAGGTTCAAGCCACGGCGGCCCGCCTGCCGTATATCAAGGATTTTCCCTACGATCGGCCTCGAGGCTGACCTGCTGCAGAAGATCGACCGCCGCCGAGCCGCCTGGGAAGCGCCTCCGATCTCCTGCACCACGGGAGCCCTGGCCAAGTATGCCCGCCTGGTTTCCACGGCCAGCAGGGGTGCGGTTACCCGCTGATCGGCTCCGGACCGGCGAGTCTGCTCAATATCTCCAGTTCTGATCTCAACTCCTTGCTGTTCTGG
>JAGLQP010000221.1 GCA_023136785.1 Spirochaetales bacterium | reverse complement strand
CAAACCGTTGAGACGCTGTCCCGTGTAATGTACGGTAACCTCGGTTCCGTATTCCGGGCTTTTCCCTCCGGATCCCCGTTTCAGTACCAGATAGCGGAGACCCGAGGCTGTTTTTTCGGCATCAGGCCAGCGCTTTTCGATCTCCTCGAGGGCCAGCTTGCGAGCCCGAACGGCGTTCTCCCTCTGCCGTTCCGGGGCTTCTCGGACCAAACTGTCGAATACCTCCTGGTCGATCTTGAAGGATGCAGCCTTGCTGCCCACTCTTATGATCCTGACCTTCTCGATCCTGTCTCCCTGGCTGATGGTGTTGATGACCTCTTGTCCTTCTACTACCCGGCCGAAGACGGCGTGGAAACCGTCGAGCCAGGGAGTGGCTTTGTGCGTGATGAAAAATTGGCTGCCGTTGGTATTGGGGCCGCTGTTCGCCATGCTGAGAATCCCCGGCCCGGAGTGTTTCAAATCGGGATACAGCTCGTCGGGAAAGCGGTATCCCGGGCCTCCCGTGCCGTTGCTTAGAGGATCCCCTCCCTGAATCATGAAATCGGGGATCATCCTGTGAAAGACCAGCCCGTCGTAGAAGGGCCGGCCCGCCGGCCGGTTGTCGAAGTCGATCGACCCTTCAGCCAGGCCGACGAAATTGGCTACTGTCAGAGGCGTCTTCTCGAACTCGAGGGCGATGAGAATGGCACCCTTTTTGGTCGTCATCTCGGCGTACAGACCGTCGGGCCGTGACTGGGTCCAGGCTCCAGAGATTATCAGTACAGACAGGATCAAACCTGTTAAAGTAGTTTTGGGAAATCTTGAGGTAAACATGGGCAGAAGAATAGAGCATCGATCGAAAAAGAAATACCCTCCCGGCGAGAGTAAATTTTTGTTAGTCGGTCATACTAAAAAAAATCGTATTCTAGTACTTTTTTACTAGAAATCTGTTAGGAAATACTTGCGTATCTTGTGGTTTAAGGTATAATAGGAGCACAATATCTTGTGATTTAGGGTATGAGATGTCCATTCTGCCGGCACCCGAAAACGCGGGTGGTGGATAAGCGAAACCTCGAAGAACGCGATACGATCAGGCGTAGGCGAGAATGTCTGTCCTGCAAGCGACGCTTCTCCACCTACGAACGCATCGAGTGGACAGGGGTGTCGGTGATCAAGAAGGATGGGCGGCGGGAAAGCTTCGACCGGAACAAGCTTCGGGCCGGAGTGCTCAAAGCCTGTGAGAAGAGGCCGATACCGAGCGAGGAAATCGAGAAGCGGATCAGCGGGATCGAGGCGGAGCTGTACAACTACGGAAGCCGGGAGGTTCCGGCCCGGGTCATCGGGGAGCTGGTGATGGATCGGCTCAAGGCTCTTGATAAGGTGGCCTACATCCGCTTTGCATCGGTGTACAGGGAGTTCACCGATCTCAAGTCGTTTGAGAAGGAGCTGAGGACACTAAAGAAAAATTAAAGCAAGCTTAAAGAAAAAGCTGCAACAGCTGTGATTTACTCAGACTGGGAGGGGAACTATGTTACGCAAAGTGGAAAATATCAGGAAGAGAAACGGACAAGTCGTAGCCTTTGACCAGGAGAAGATCACCAACGCGATCTGGGCCGCTGTTCAAGCCGTCGGCGGACGAGATTTCGAAAAGGCGAAAAAAGTCTCCGGCCAGGTCGTCAAAGGAATACGTCATAAATACGAAGACGGAAGTGTTCCTTCCGTCGAACATGTCCAGGACATCGTCGAGAAGATCCTCATCGAGAACGGACATGCAAAAGTAGCCAAGGCCTATATTCTTTACCGGGAACAGCATAAAAACATCCGCGAAGTCACCAAGCTTCTTCGAGATATTACCATCATCGATGATTATCTCGACGAGATGGACTGGAGGGTGCGGGAGAACAGCAACATGACCTACTCCCTCCAGGGCCTCAATGTTCACATCACCCAGAAGGTTGTCTGTAACTACTGGCTCAACAGCGTATACCCTAAAGAGATCCGGGATGCCCATATCAATGGGGAATTCCACATCCACGATCTGGGAACTCTCGGCCCCTACTGTGTCGGCTGGGACCTGCAGGATCTCTTGATCGAAGGGTTTCGGGGTGTTCGGGGAAAGGTGGAGTCCAATCCGGCCCGGCACTTCGACGTAGCATTGATGCAGGTAGTGAACTTCCTCTACACACTTCAGGGTGAGGCCGCCGGTGCCCAAGCCCTTTCGAACTTTGACACCCTGTTGGCTCCGTTTATCTATTACGACGGTTTGAGCTACGAGATGGTGAAGCAGTGTGTACAAAAATTTCTCTACAATATGAACGTCCCGACCCGGGTGGGATTTCAAACACCCTTCACCAATATCACCCTCGACCTGAAAGCTCCCGATTATCTCGTGAAGCAGCCCGTTGTGATCGGTGGCGAGACCAAAGACAAAACATACGGCGAGTTCCAGGAACAGATGGACATGTTCAACCGGGCCTTTGCCGAGATCATGAGCCAGGGGGATGCCAGCGGGCGACCCTTTACCTTTCCGATCCCCACCTACAACGTTACCCCCGATTTTCCGTGGGAGAGTCCGGAACTGGATCCCGTCTGGGAGATGACCGCCAAGTACGGAATTCCCTATTTCTCGAATTTCATCAACTCCGACCTGAAACCCGACGATGTTCGCAGCATGTGCTGCCGCCTGCGCCTGGATAAGCGAGAGCTGCAGAAGCGGGGCGGCGGACTGTTCGGGTCCAATCCTCTGACCGGGTCCGTCGGTGTTGTGACTGTCAATTTGCCGAGGATCGGTTACGAGGCGGATTCGGAGCAGGAGTTCCTGGAAATCCTCGGCACGAGGATGGAGCTGGCCAAAGAGAGTCTGATCATCAAACGGGAAATCTTGGAGAAGTTCACGGACCGGGGTTTGTATCCCTACAGCCGATTTTACCTGCGCAATATCAAAGCCGGTTTCGGCAGCTACTGGAAGAATCACTTCTCCACCATCGGGATCATCGGAATGAACGACGCCTTGTACAACTTACTCGGTTTAGACCTTACTCAAGCCCAAGGAGTGGAGTTTACGGTACGGGCTCTGGACTTCATGCGGGAAAAGCTGGCGGACCTACAGACAGAGACGGACAGCATCTTCAATCTCGAGGCAACGCCGGCGGAAGGCGCGAGTTATCGCTTGGCCCGGATCGATAAGAAGCTCTTCCCGGAAATCAAAGTGTACAGCGAGGATGTGTACGCAGCCTCTGGGCGAAACGGTAAGGATTTCCGCGCACCCTACTACACGAACAGCACCCAGCTCCCCGTCGGGTTCACCGACGACGTGTTCGCTGCCCTCAAACTACAGGACCCGCTGCAGAGCCGGTACACCGGGGGAACCGTCCTGCACGGCTTTCTGGGCGAAAGGATGCCAACGGTTGAGTCCACTAAGGCGCTGGTGAAGACGATCGCCGAAAACTTTCATCTGCCCTACTACACCCTGACCCCGACGTTCAGCATCTGTGAACAGCACGGATATCTCAGGGGCGAGCAGCGAACCTGTCCGAAATGCGGGGGAATTTGCGAGATTTGGTCTCGCTCCGTAGGGTATCTGCGCCCGGTGGATCAATGGAATCCGGGGAAACAGGTGGAGTTCGGCGACAGGCAGACCTACGACCGGCAGCTCGAGCAACAGACAATGGGTGCGGGGTCCACTGAAGGCGCCGTCTCCAAGGACGAGTCTATCGGGTCTGTGGACGGGCATAAGAAGATTCTGGAACCGGTGCCGGCGCGCAGCGCCACGGTTCTATAGCCGATACCTCTCGCCTTGACTTTCAAAGGCTGGCAGAAAACCTCTCTCATCGAATACCCCGGCAAGGTCGCCACGGTTTTGTTCACAGGAGGTTGTAACTTCCGCTGTCCCTTCTGCTACAACGCAGACCTGGTGCAGCGGCCGCAGGAACTTGCCGATCTTCCCGGAGAAACCGTGCTGGAGTATTTGAGAACAAACAGAGGTCTTTATCAGGCCCTGGTGATCAGCGGCGGCGAACCTACCCTGAATGCGGAAACACCCGAGTTCCTGGCGGAGGTAAAGGCCCTTGATCTGTGTACGGGCTTGGAAACCAACGGAACAAATCCGGATATGATCGCCGGGCTTCTCAAGGAAGACCTGGTGGACTATATCGCCATGGATGTCAAAGCGCCGCTGACTTGGGAGGCCTACCGCAGAGCCGCCGGCCTGAACGAGGGGAACCGGGGTTGGATCGAGAAGATCAGAGCTACTCTCGAGCTCCTCAAGACGGCGAAGGCGGAGATCGAGCTTCGCTGTACCCTC
>JAGLQP010000220.1 GCA_023136785.1 Spirochaetales bacterium | reverse complement strand
GCCCTTCGGGTAAAAGGCGACAGCATGAAGGATGCCGGCATCTTCGACGGCGATATTACCGTGGTTCGCCACCAGGGCACCGCCGACAACGGCGATATCGTTGTCGCCCTGGTGGACGAGGCGGTTACCCTGAAACGCTTCTTTCTTGAAAAGAACCGGGTGATGTTAAAGGCGGAAAATCCCGCCTATCCCCCCATTTATACCCAAAACGTTCGTATCCTGGGAAAGCTCTTCTTCCTTATCCGCAATTATGAGTAAAAGCGACGCCCTCTACCTCCTGCTCGGACCGGAGGAGGGCGAAAAAGACTTATTTTTAGACCGATTGATCCGGCGGATCACCAAAACGATCGGCCAGGCCCCCGAGGTCCATCGCTTCTATGCCTTTGACAGCGATACGCTTGAGATTCTCGCCGCCCTACGCAACGGCACGCTGTTTTCCCCCTACAGGGTGGTGCTGCTTCGAAATGCGGAGCTGTTGAACAAGAAAAGAGATTTGGATCAGCTGGCCGAGTACTGCGTTCGCCCGGCCCCTCAGACCTCTCTGATCCTGTTATCGGAGGAGATCGGACGGATTGACAAACGTCTGGAAAAGATGGTGCCGAAGGAGAATAAGGTCATTTTCTGGGAGCTCTTTGAGAATCAAAAGATGGGCTGGATTCTCAATTTCTTTAGAAAGAGTAATATCCAGATCGATCCTGAAGCCGCCTCTTTTCTGCTCGAAATGGTGGAGAACAATACCAAGGAGCTGAAAGACACCTGCGGAAAATTGAGGGTGTATTTCGGCGAGGGCAGCAGAATCGAGTATGCAGACGTGGAAAAGATCCTCTACCACAGCAAGGACGAAAACGTCTTTACCCTTTTTAAGAAGATATCGAGCAGAGATCTTGACGCTTCTTTGGAGGTATTGACCAAGCTGCTGCTTACCCGCGAGGCAGATCCGGTGGCGCTGCTGGCGGGCCTGCTCGCTCAGGTACGAAAACTTAAAAGATTGAAAGGGCTGATCGAGCAACGCTACTCCCACGAGGAGGCGTTCTCCCGCGTGAAGATTAGCGGCAAGCGAATGCAGAAGATCTACGCCGAGGGTGCTCGGCAGTACAGTCTCGATGAGCTTCAAGCGATCGTGCTGCTGATCGCCCGTTTCGACTACCGCGTTCGCTCCCTTAAGAGCAACCTCCACGCCACCCTGCTTCAGCTTTTTCTGTATTACCTTGTCGTCAGAGGCGGCAGCGGAATCTTCAGGTTCTAAAGAAAGGTTCGTTTCTCTACCGCTCTGTCCCGTCCAGCCCGATATTCCAGCGGTTTGTGATATAGATCAGCGGATTGATGATCACTTCGAAGTGCAGATGTTCCCCTGTGGTGATGCCGGTGTCTCCCTGCCTTCCGATGACCTGTCCCGCCTCAACTTGATCGCCCTCGCCCATGTAGGTGCTCGACATATGTGCGTAGAGCGTATGGGTTCCGTTCAAGTGATCGATGACGATAAGCCCGCCGTACATCGGATGTCCTTTGTAGTATCCATTGGGTGCCGGCCAATGCTCGACAACCACTCCGGAGGCGGCCGCCTTTATCGGTGCACGATGCGGCCCTACCATGTCGATTCCTTTGTGTAGCTGGGATTCATCTTTACCGCCCATAGGTCGCCTGCGATAACCCGAGTCAGAAGAGATCCAGTAGCTGTCCATCGGGGGCAGCAACTCGAGGGACCATCCCACCACGGCCAATAACAATAGAAATACGGTAATGTAGATACGTTTCATAATACTTTCCCACTTCGTTCAATATTCGCTCGTTAATATACTTATGAATTTTCCGATCGACAAACTTGTTTTCCGGTAATTTTCCGGGGGTCGACCGGGCCTGAAGCGGTTTGCCTGGCCTAAGAGTTAGATTTCCAGCTTGGACAGATAGGTGAGCAGCGCCCGGGCTTGCTCGAGACCGAGGGAGGCCGCCCTGGCAATCGTCTCCGGTTTTTGCTTGCGGATGCCGGCCAGCGATCCGAAGGCTGTCAACAGAACCTTGCTTCTTTTTTTCCCGATCCCCTTGATGCTCTCCAGTACCGAGGTGTTCAATTGGGTCGCCCTGACCCGTTTGTGGAAGGTGGTGGCGAAACGGTGGGCTTCATCTCGTACCGCCTGGAGCATACGCAGTGCCTCCGAGGTCTCAGGGAGTATCAGGGGTTCTGACCTGTGCGGCAGGTATAGCTCTTCGTGCTTTTTCGCCAACCCCACTACAGGAATCTGCGGGATTTCCAAGGCCTTGAGCATGGTCACAGCGGAGCTGACCTGGCCTCTGCCTCCGTCGATCAGGATGAGGTCGGGAAGATTCCCCTTTTCGTTGAGCTGCCGCGTATAGCGGCGAGCCACCACTTCTCGAATGGCTTCGAAATCGTCGATGCGCCCATTGAGAGATCGGATGTGATAGTGTCGGTAACCGCTTCTCCGGGGCTGCCCGTCGCGATAGGTCACCAACGAAGCCACTGTTTGTTTTCCCGATAGGTGGGCGATGTCGAATCCCTCGATACGCCGGGGGGTAGCTTTTAGCTCCAGGGTTTGCTGCAGATCCTTCAATGCCTGCCTTTTTCGTTCCCCTTCCGCTTCGAGGCGAAAGCGGGCGCTCTCAGTGGCCATGGTGATGAGTCGGGCGTGCTTTCCTTTTTTCGGAAAGCCCACAGCAATCCGCGAGTCGGTGAGATCTTTTAGATAAGATTCAAGCAGTCCCTTGGAGTGGGTCGACTCGAGCTCTTTCGGTAGATACAGTATATTCGGCTGACTGGTCCTGCCGCCGTAGTACTGGCCCAGGAAGGCGGGAAGGAACTCCTCCTCTATTGAGTAGTTCTCCAAGAGCATCGAGTCCCTGCCGATCAGCTTTCCTGCCCGCAGTTGAAGCACTGTCAAGCGTACCCGCTTTTCCTCACTCCAGTAGCCCAGGTAGTCTCGAGCTTCATTTTGAAAATCGACGACCTTCTGCTCCTCCGACAGGGACTCCAGAGCCTCGAGCTGGTCTCTGAACGAGGCGGCTTTCTCGTACTCCTGCTGTTCGCTGCCCTGTCGCATCTTTTGACGCAGCTCCCGGGCAAGCTCATCGGTTTTGCCGGCCAACAGCATCTTCACCTTTTTCACCCGCTGCCGGTACTCTTCGTGGGTGATCTTGCCGGTGCACACGCCGGCGCAGCGACCGATCGAATAGTAGAAGCAGGGCTGCTTCTTTTCTTTTACCCTGCCTCTGCATTTTCGCAGGGCAAAGAGCTTATCGATGATGTTCAGATACAGATCGATATGGCTGACCTTGGGGAAGGGTCCGTAATACTTGGAGCCGTCGAATACGATGCGTCGGGTGCGAAACACTCTGGGATAGTCCTCATTGGTCAGCCGGATTACAGGATAGGTTTTTCCGTCCTTGAGATTGATGTTGTATTTGGGCTTCCACCGCTTGATCAGGTTGTTTTCAAGAAGCAGGGCTTCCGCCTCGCTTCCCGTAGGAAAGACCTCCAGGTCGCCGATTCGGGCTTGCAGGTGCCTGGTTTTAATGTCCCTGCTATCGGTAAAATAAGCTCGAATCCTTTTTTTCAAGCTCTTAGCCTTTCCCACGTAGAGGATTTTCCCATCGGTCGCCTTAAGAATGTACACGCCGGGTGAATCCGGCAAATTGTTTAGTTTTTCCGTCAGTTCAGAGCTTTGGATTTCTCGCTTTCCGGGGTTCATGTTGTATTCTGAGAGTTCCGATTATAATGTATAGAAGAATCGTGAAAAAGATAACTCTTTCTGTTACCGCCGCGTGCATCTTCCTCCTTCTCTGTCTCGGGTCCCTCACGGCAATGGATCAACAGATCGTATTGGGAAGGGAAGATCTCTGGCAGGATATTTCGTTTTCGGAAAACATCATCCTGGTGAAGGGGCGATGGGGAAGTCAGGATCTCGTTCTGCAGGAGGCGGAGTACTCCACAGGCGGTCATACCGATCTATTGATCCATTTCAACAGGCTTCCTCCCCAGGACCACATGGGTCACTATCAGGTTGCCGAACAGGATTTCCTGCTTTCCAGGCGTGTTGCCGCTCTCGGGGAGGGGAGCGGGGGTTTCAACAGCGGGAGCAGGGGGCTGCACCTCGTACCCCAGGAGCAAGCTCTCTTTCGCCAAGGGACCTGGCTTCAGGATTTCAGTATTGAGTTCTGGATGTACCCCGCGCTGTTGGGTGACGGCGAACAGATCTTTCTCTGGCAGGGAGCCCGATGGAACGGGGATCGGGTGATCCCTCAAGAGTTGCGTTGTACCGTGCAGGATAGAAGGCTCGACTGGGCATT
>JAGLQP010000022.1 GCA_023136785.1 Spirochaetales bacterium | reverse complement strand
AATACCCGGGATGCGGCGGTAGGTTCAATAGGCTTTGGCAAACACGGCAAGCTCTTTCGCCTTTTCTCCGCAGAGGATGCAGGTTCTGTTCCCGGCCCCGTTCCGGCCCATGGGCAGGACCCGGATCGTTGCCTTGGTTTCTTTCTTGATCTTTGCCTCGCAATCGGCGTTTCCGCACCAACCGCTCTCGATGAAGCCGCCCTGCTCCTCGATGAGCTTCTTGAAGCTCTGGTAGTCCTCCGCCTGGTGGGTGTTCTCCTTGCGGAAGGCCAGAGCGCGGTGGTAGAGATTGTTCTGGATCTCTTCGAGAAGCTGTTTGACCCGAGTTTCCACTTCCGGATTGGCAACGGGGATCTTTTCGTAGGTATCCCGCCGAACCAGCATGGCTTGGTTTTTTTCCATGTCTTTCGGGCCGACCTCGACGCGGATGGGGATACCGTGAAGCTCCGCTTCGGCGAATTTCCAGCCGGGAGAGTTCTGGTCGTCCTCGTCGATCTCTACGGAAACTTGAGTTTTCAACCGCTCGTACAATTTACGGGCGTAGCCGACAACTTGAGCCTTGTTCTCGTTCTTGAAGATCGGGACGATCATCACCTGGATCGGTGCCAGGACCGGAGGCAGGACCAGGCCGCGGTCGTCGGAGTGGGTCATGATCAGCGCACCCACCAAACGGGCGGATACGCCCCAGGACGTAGCCCACACGTGGTCCAGAGTTCCCTCTTTGGTCTGGAAGGTCACATCAAAGGCCTTGGCGAAGTTCTGTCCCAGGTTGTGGGAGGTGCCTGCCTGCAGCGCCCGTTTGTCCTGCATCAAGCCTTCGATGGCATAGGTCTGTACCGCCCCGGCGAACTTCTCGCTCTCGCTCTTGATCCCGGCGATCACGGGAAGAGCCATGTACTCCTCGGCAAACTTCTTGTACACCATCAGCATCTTGATGGTTTCTTCCTGCGCTTCCTCCTCAGTGGCGTGGGCGGTGTGGCCCTCCTGCCAGAGAAACTCCGTGGTGCGCAGGAACAGACGGGTGCGTTTTTCCCAACGGATCACGTTGGCCCACTGGTTGATCAGCAGGGGCAGGTCCCGGTAGGACTGGATCCATTTCTTGTACATGCTCCAGATGATCGTCTCGGAAGTGGGGCGGAGGATCAGCGGTTCCTCCAGCTTCTCACCGCCGGCGTGGGTCACCACGGCCAGTTCGGGAGAGAAGCCTTTCACGTGCTCCGCCTCCTTTTTGAGGAAGCTTTCGGGAATCAGCATGGGGAAGTAGGCGTTCTGGTGTCCCGTTTCCTTGAACAGACCATCCAGACCGGCTTTCATCTTTTCCCACAGGGCGTAGCCGCGGGGACGGATGACCATGCAGCCTTTTACCGGTGAGTAGTCGGCCAGTTTGGACTGGAGGATGGTATCTATGTACCACTGAGAATAGTTCTCTGCGCGGGGGGTGATGCGTTCAGCCATGAGTTGCTACAGGTAGCGTAGGCTCCTTCCCGTTTCTTCTCTGAAGGTGGGTTTGTAGACCGCCGCCTCGCGGCCGAAACAAACGCCCAGTTCTTCGTACAGTGCCAGCATGTTCACGTCCACATGACGCGGCACGATGGCTGTTTTTGTGGGCATGTAGCAGATTTCGCCGTCGGATACGTTTGCCACGGTCACACCGGTAATGCCCTCTATGAGCAGGCGAACCGCCGCCGCACCGGCTTCCTTGCCGAAGTTGACATCGAAGGCGGAGGTGCTGCCGCAGCGAACCAAATGCCCCGGAAGCACTTCCCGGGCCTCGGGGATCTCGTAGAGCCTGGGTACGAACATGCCCATCTCTTTCATGAACTCCTTGATCGCGGGGTCATTCTTCATGCGGTCATCGAGCTGCTTGCGCACGTATTTGCCGGCCCCGGCCAGCTTGGCATGGCCGAAGGAGTCCTTGCCTGTGCTGTCGTCGGTGATGTGCTCGCCCTTGATATCGGTAATGCCTTCGGCCACGACAATCGAGTAGGTGCCGGCATGGACGTCGCTCTCCCGAACGCGGGCGATGAAGTACTTCTTCATGTGCTCGTAGACGATGTCGAAATCCACGGGGATCTCGGGGATCAGGATACAGTCCGCGTCGGCGCCCAGGCCGCCCCGGAAGGCGGTGTGCCCTGCATAGCGGCCGAATACCTCGACGATCATGATCCGGTTGTGGCTCATCCCCGTAGTCTTCAGCTCTTCCACGAAGCGGGCGATGCGGTTGATGGCTGAATCCGCCCCCACCGAGTAGGTTTGCAGATCCAGATCCATGGTCTTTGGCGCATGCACACAGGAGATGTTGTGGTTGGTCAGGTCGACCACCACGCTGCCCGTATCATCTCCACCGGAAATGACCAGGCCGCCGATGTCGAATTTTTTAAGCCCGTCCACGATGCGCTGGTAGCGGTTCTCATCGGGGATCTTGGAGATCTTGACCCGGGAATGGCCCGCCTCGGAACCGGCCAGGTTGGAATGAACATGGCCGATTCGGGATTCGTCTAACAGTACCAGCTTTTCAGTATCGAGCAGGTTGTACAGGCCGGCGTAGCCGTTGGGGATCACGTAGGGCTTGATGCCTTGAGCCAGGGCCATCTGAGCGGCTCCGCGGATCACGGCGTTCAACCCCCCTGCGTCTCCTCCCGATGTGATGATACCTATGTTCTTTATCGCCGTTTTCGCCATATGAATCGTCCCCTAAACAACAGGCAGGGATGAGATCTGTTTGATTGACGTGGCATTTTAGAATTTGTGCAGATCGAGTGTCAAGGTGCGGGCATTGCCACCCGCTAAGGCCGAAGAGTCTCCACCATGTAGCGGATGTTGACGCCGGTCGAGTCCTGTTCCTCCCTCTCGATGACCATGACTACGGAGCGGTCATCCGGCGCCAGCAGTACCTGCTTGATCCGGTAGCGCCTCACCCCTTTCCGCCAATACTCGGGAAGTCCGACGGTATGGCTGGAAAAACGGCCGGATTCTTCCTCTACCGTAACCAGAAGGTGGAAGGAAGACTTCACCTCCCCGCCGCTGCCGCTCGAGGATTGAACCAGGGTGATGCGGTACTTCTTCTTGTCCTGGAAATCCCGAAACTCGAGCTGACTCTTGGGCTCCGCACCATCGAGGAGGATGTAGACCAGTCTCCCGGTCAGCGTGTGGTTGATCCTCCAGCGTTTCTTCAGATCCGCAGAATCCGCCAGGAGATTGAACAGAGCGCCCTGACCGTCGATTCCGGGCTCGATTGGATTGTTGTAGGTCGTTTTCTCCACACCTCCGGGAACGAAGCGGTTGGCCGCCACATCGACCACGAAAACCTCGACATAAGGAAGGGAAGTCTTTTCCGCGGCGCCGTATTGGGCAAACATGAAGTACTTGCCGTCTTGGGAAAAGCCTAGATTCTGGAAAGTAGCGATGTCCCCGGCGAACAACACGCCGCAGACGGTAATTAGGATAACAATCAGGAATGCTCTAATGCGCATAAGAACTCCTCTAGACAGTATCGTACAGTTCTCGGTTTTCTGTAGAGTTTTTACGCCAACGCCGTTTTGACCAGAATCGGAAAATCTGTTTTTATTAACAGTATGTCCGTTAGCTTCCACAAAAAATTAACCGTCTCGATCCTCGTCGTTTCCCTGTTCCATCTGGTTCTGTTTGCCGTAGGAGCATACTTGATTTTTCAGCTCGATATCCTGCCGGATGTGCTGGGAGATCTGGCGGAACCCGTGCCCCGTTGGTTGCTGGTAATGGGCACATTGGAGCCGGGATTCTTACGCATCACAGCCCTGACTGGCATGGCATCCCTGCTCCTCTTTGCTGTCCTGGCCAATCTGGGGGTGCGGACCCTCTATCGTAGAACGGACTCGGCGGAGCTTCTATTCATCATGCTGTTCTGTCTCTCGCTCTTTCTGGAAGCGTGGCGCCTAGGAAATCTCATCTTCCAGGCCTTCGGACTACCCCAGTATCTCAACGTGGTGGTGACCCGAGTGGTGCTTTTTTCCCGCTTCTTCGGCCTGTTGTGTCTGCTGGTCTCCAGTCTGTACGCCGTCGCCATGAAGTACACCCAGTATTCCGTACTGATCGGAGGTATGGCTGTACTGGCCTTCACCCTGGCGGGAATACTTCCTCTCGATACCAGCCTCTACGAGGCAACCTTCCTCTACAAGCTGGGAGACCGTCAGGGATACTTCTTTGTGCGGTTGATCCTGGCGGCTCTGATGGTGATCAACTTCTTCGTCGCTGCCAGGCTGCGGCGAAGCCGTCGTTTTGCCGTGGCCGCAGTCGCGGGGCTGTTCCTCTTTGTCGGGAGGGAACTCGTGCAGTACGGCATCGCACCACTGCCTATCGTTTTGGGTACGGCCCTCCTGATCGTCGGTTTTGTAATCTTCGTCAGACAGATCGTTGTCTTCTATCTGGGTCTGTAATTTCGCTGAAGAGCTTCGATCAGATTGGCTCTACAATGCCAAGATATAGGCTGCTATGAAGCCGGTTCCTACAGGTAGGATCAGATTGTCGAAGTCCCGGATCGGAATGAGTTCCAGGGTCGTGGCTCCCACGGCAATGATGAAAGCGATGGACAGGCCTCCGGTTAGCTTCCAGGTGGCTAAGAACACGGCGATAAAACAGGCCAGTGTACCGGCAAGGGTCTTATTCCGGGTGAAGGGAATCGCCGGGCTGCGAAAGAGTTTTCCCGCCAGGCTGGCAAACCCGTCGCCGAAAGCCAAGGCATAGATTGCGATAGCCGCCGCGGTGGACGGATACAGCAGCAGTGCCAGCATGGCTCCCACGCCCAGTGTCACCGGTCCAAGAACAAAGCGGCCCTTGTCCTCTTCCCGGGAGGCAATAATGGTCAAATCCGATACGATGAAAACGGGGCGACCTTCGATGCGCATTCGCTCGGCGAACACGTAAAACAGCGTACCACCGGCCAGAAGCATCATCGTGGCACTCAGGTCTACGCTGGCGAACAGAGGTACAAAAGCGATGAGCAGATGCAGAGCCTTGCGAATGACCTCCCCCTGGAAGGCTTGCGGAAAGGAGATATACTTTTTGTTTACGATCGGCCTGACTAATGATGCAATCCGGTTCATAGTTTTTCTCTTTCGGTAATAATCAATGCAAGAATCAGACCCATCGTTACCGGGATAGGGTTATTTTAATTGTCAACTGTGGAATGCATTACGGAGAGTATATATTCCGGGATAGGAAAAGCTATCAACATTGTATGATATATAAGACGATTTATTCATAAAAGTTGATGCCCATTGGGGCATCCGGCCCGGGGAAGGCTGATCCGGCTCGCGGACTCGCGATTCAGCTGATCTTCTTACGCAGTTTTCGTCCGGTTGGCCGTTCCGCCTTTGCGCTTTCCTGCTCCCGTTTCTGGTTGTGCCGGTACTTGAAAAAGTAGTACAGACTGACTCCGATCAGGATCATGATGAAGTTGAGGATCTGCCCGGTGGTGAGGTTGAAGGGGCTGAACTGGATGGCCGGGTTGCCCAGTTTGACCAACTCGATGGGGAACTCGATGCCCAGATCCGGTTGGCGGACGTATTCGATCAGGAATCGGAAGAACCCGTAACCCATGATGTAGACCGCCATCATCTGGCCTGGGAAAGCCTTGCGTTTGCGGAAGCCGAACCAGAGAATGGCCCAAAGCACGATCCCCTCGAAAAAAGCCTCGTACAGCTGGGAGGGATGGCGGGGAAGGTTGACCATGGCCGTAGTACTGATATCCAGCCCCACTTTGGCGGCCACCTCCTGTACCCAGGGCTCGGAGGCCGGATAGAGGTGCTGGGGCGGCACATGGCCTTGAAAGCGGCCGTCGATGACTGCCTGGGGACGAAAGATCATGCCCCACGGAAGCGTAGTGATGCGGCCGTAGAGCTCGCCGTTGATGAAGTTCCCCAATCGGCCGAAGGTATAGCCCAGGGCCGCTCCGGTGACGACCATGTCGCTCCACCCCGGGATGGAGAACCTCTTGACCCGCAGGTAGATGAGAACCGCCACCAGGGTGCCGAGTAGACCTCCGTGGTAGGACATCCCGGCCAAACCGGTGAACCGCAGCTTCCCGTTCTCTATGGCCACAGGAAGAATGATCTTCCAGGGTTGTCTGAGATACTCCCCCGCTGGTGCGTAGATCGTTACGGCGAACAGTCGCGCTCCCACCAGCAGCCCGACGATTCCCCAGAAAAACATGTTCAGAACATCGTCTTTCTGCACCTCGAGGGCCTTTTCTTTGACCTGGATCCTGACCATCTGGTAGGCCACGAAAAAAGCCACCAGGTACATCAATCCGTACCAGCGCAGGGGCAGCCCCTGAATGATTTCCGGGTTCAGCCATTTGGGAAAGGAGATGAAACTCAAAACTTGCATCGGCTGTACATTACTCGCTTAACGGTTTTTCTTCAATCCTTCCCGTGGTGGTGTTGAAATAGAAAATTACCTCGCGCAGGGCTGTCTTTATCTCACGCCGGCGACCATGGCTGATCAGCACCACCCCGGGATAGACCACCCCTTGGACCACGATCTCCGAGGGGAAGTGCTGCTCGAAACGTTCCTGAAGGATGAAGATACGTCTGGAGTGCATCTGGATCTGCTGCAGATTGCGGCGTTTTTCGGCGTGCAGAACCTCCAATCCCTTCAGGTCCGAGGGAGCGGTGCGCTTCAGGTGGGTTATCGAGCGTTCGATCTCGGTGTTCCGCTTCTTCAGTGTCTCCGATTGCCGCTGTTCCCGCTCCAAATTGTCCTGCACCAGGATGTCCTGACCGAAGTGAATCTCTGTATTCACCTCCCGCTCGGAACCGATATTCATGGCTTTGAGCCCGAGCTTGCAGTATACCCGCCCGCCGATGATGTTGCCCTTCTCCGATTCCAGAATCATTCGGCCGTTGCACTTCACCGTACAGCGCAGACCGGCGTTGGTCAGATGGATGTCCTCCACGGCCAGGAGCGTGGCCTGCTCGGCGAAGTGGGCCCGGATGGACTTCTTGGCCCGCAGTACGGCCCTGCCCTCCCCAACGATCCCCTTTTCGACCTGGATCGAATCCCCGGCGGACAGGAGCGCCCCCTGAACGCTCTCCTCGACGAAGATGTTCTCTTCGCTCATCACAATGAAACCGCTCTGCACCGACCCCGCCACCCGTATCGTTCCGGGAAACTTCACGTTGCCGCTTTCCAGGCCCACGTTGCCCTCTACGGTGTGGACCTGAAGCACGTCGATGGCACTGCCCCGATAGTCGAGTTCCCCCTCGATCTTGGCGAAGTACTCCAGGCTGCCGTCCTCCTGCTCCCGGCACTCCACATTTTTGCCCACGTGGACATAGCGGGCGGATCCTCTGCGGGCGGGAATCGGCTTGTCGGTAATGTCCCAGCCATCTGTGCCCGAGGTGGGAGCGTTCAGACGGGCCAGCAGCGTACCGGCCTTCACAGCTGTGATCGTGTCCTGGCTGCGGTAATCCGCCCGCCCGTCCTCCTTGAGCGTCACCCTCTGCCCGCTGGCCAGCTGCACCACGATCTCCAGATCCGTGTCCTGTCCGTGCTGCGGCTCCTGTCCCTGGGCGATCAACAGTCCGTCGACTTTTTCTCCTCCTTGCGCTTTGGTGACCGCCTTGGCGATAACTTCGGGCTGCAGCCCTTTCACCACCCCCGCTTCGGCGATCACCCGGTTGACCGCCTCCGGATCGAGAGGCTCTCCGGTGCCTTTTGAGGGCAGGAGGGTCAGAAAGACCTGCATACGGTCCTCGGACAGGGATACCTGGATCTCCCGGTCCTGGTGGGGACGGACCCTGAAGTACAACTCCTCCCCAAGGCTCCCTTTCTCCAGCAGCCCGCCGATCGTGGTAACGATCTCGTTGCCTACCCGCTGCAGGTTTTCGAACAGCTTCAGCTGGACATCTTGTCCCTTGATGCCGGGTCGCGCCGCGCCGAAAACATCCACCCCGGCCGGCCCCGCGGTCGCCGGGATTATCTTCGCCACTGTGGCCCGCTCCTGGACTTCCGCCGTCTCCTCCACAGCATCGAGGGCAAACTGCTCCAGGGATGTAAACTCTTCGAGTTGCTCCGGGCGGCCGCTGATCTGCTCCTTGAGCTCCTCTACACGTTTCGATGGGAGAAAGGAAATCTTCCAGTCGATACGGCCGTCCTCGCCCCGCTCCGCCTCCCGGCCCTCCGCCAGGATGTAGTTCTCCAGGCGGCTGTCCTGTCCACAGTGAAACTCTAGAATGTCCTCCTGGACCCGAGGGATGTCCGTACCCTTCAGTTTTTGGTTCCTGATGAGGTCCCCCACCTCTTTGAGGTGTAGAGGCTTGCCCTCCCCCCGTCCTTTGCTCAAGGTTAGGTGGGCGCTGAGCTTGTCTTCGGAGATTTCCACTCGGATCTCGGCGTCGACGGCCCGGCTCAACGGTTCAGATTTTAGCGGGGTTTTGTCGGTAAGCGCCCGGCTGAGTAGCTGGGCCACCTCTTCCACGTCGAGCAAGTCCCCGGCGGCGAAGCCCAATTCTTGAGATTCCTCTAGTACCTGCTCCGCAGTCGGAGGCGTGGCCTGATCTGTACCAGGGACAAAGTCCAGCAGGCAGGTCAGTTGATCTTTGGAGGCGTATACCCTGTGTTCGTGCAGGGAAAAGGGAAAAAGCTCCATTCAGTTGCTCCCGTAGCGGTAAAAACCTCCCTGGTCGGCCCGAATCTCAGCTCCCATCCGCTTCAGGGAACCACCGAGATACACCCCTTCCTCTACTGCAGATGCAGCGATGGGAATCTCCTCTCCGAACACATCGCGGCCGGCTCGAGCCCGCTGGCCCGGGGCGAACGTGCCGACCACATCTCCCTTGTGGGCGTAGCCCCGGCCCTGCTCCTCCCCAGGCCGGTCGAGGGGTGTCAGGTTTTCGGTTTTTTCCCACACCACTTCCTTTTCCTCCTTGGCCGGCAGGAAGGGGAGTTTGGGTTTCTTGGTGACGATCCTCTCGCTCTTTGTTTTTTCGACGGTGCGCAGATACACCTCGGGGGGACGATCGGCGGGGAACAGTTGTTCTTGGTAGGGCTGCAGAGGCTCCGGAACCGGGAGCGTTTCTACGCTGAGTTTTGCCGGGAGGTCCGGCTGGGGCGGTGTGCCCCGGGCAACGGTAATATTGCATGTTGCGTTGGCGTTTTCCGGAACAAAGAGGCTGTCCAAGGCTTTGGAATCGATCCCCTCGCGGATCCCCTGCTTCTCGAGCAGGGCGCAGGCTTTCTGCCGATCCCACTCCGCCCCGCCGGGATCGGGGGAGAACACCAGAGAAGCTTCCAGGCCCGCCTGTTCGATCTCCAGCTCCAGCGCACCCTTCAGCACGGCTTGTGTCTTATCCGCCATAGGTTGATTGTTATGTGATAAGGGTCACCACTGCAAGGGCCGAAAAACAGCTCCGCCAGCCTCTGCATCCAGGCTCAGCTCCGAAGGGCAAGTCGCAATGCCTAATCTGAGGGTTTAGGAACCACGGTTTCGCGATATTCGGGAAAGGGGGGATTCTCTTCCTTCGCTTCTTCAGACGGGGATGCGGGGTTCGATTCCTCGATCTGATAGGAGAAGAGCAGAAAGAGGAAGATCAGATCTGCCGCTGCAATGAGAAGGAGTATGGAAAGGGGAGCGATCCGATAGGGCGGAAAGCTCAGAGACAGGCTGCTCTGCAGGCCTGTTCCGAAGGGTTCGAGGATGATCAGAAGCAGGGCGCTGAACAGTCCCAGGATCTTGCCCAGGCGGACCAAATTGAGCAGGACCCGAAAGCGCGGGGGATCGACGTAGAGAAACAGCAGAGCCGCCGCTACGAGCAGACCACCGTTTCCGAACAGCACCAGCCAGAAGATTGCTTGCCTGTCGGTTTCCAGGACTTGCTGAAAAGTAATCCATACGGCGAGGAAGAGAGACAAAAATCGCACGAGTTCCCAGATCGAGTTGAGCAGAAAGAATATTCGACGAATTTTCATGAACTGTTCCGCTGAGTGTAGCTCCGGTAGCGTTTTCGGGTCAAGGCAAGGTGTGAACAACTCTGATTCTGCAATTGACAAACGGCACGGAATTCTACACTTTTACTACTGGAGTTAACCGGAGTTAATAGATGAATAAAGAGCGCAGATTGTTGAAAGAGCGCACCCTCTGGATCGTGGTGACGGCTTTCCTGGCCGCAGTCATCCTACTTCTGACCTTCGCCCCGAGAGTGCTTGCGGGAGATCAGGAAGCGGAAACCCAACGCCTTCTGGAAATGTTTTTCGAAGTATTTCATTTCGTACAAAAAAACTACGTCGAGGAGGAGAAGGCCGATCCGGAAATTCTGGTCGAAGGCGCCCTGCGGGGTATGTTCGAAGCCCTTGACGATCCCCACTCCGCCTACCTGTCCCCCGAGGAGATGCGGGACCTTGACGATACCACCACGGGACGCTTCGGAGGAGTCGGGCTGATCATTTCCAAGATCGATCGGGGTGTTGAAGTTGTATCTCCGATCGAAGGAACCCCCGCCTACAGGGCCGGCGTCAGCGCAGGAGATCTGATCGTCGCGGTCGACGGAGAGTCGGTGGTGGATCTGAACATAGACGAAGTTCTGTCCGTCCTGCGGGGTGAACCGGGCTCTTCGGTTACCATGACAATCATCCGAGGCAAAAATCTCAGGTTTGACGTGAGGGTTGTTCGCGACATGATCGAGGTCCCCACGGTTCGTGAGGACATGATTCCCGACGGAATTGCCTATTTACGCGTCATCCAGTTCACGCCCCTGACTACCGATCGGGTCGAAGACGCCCTTCTCGATTTCGAGGATCGCGGTTACAACTCCATGATCATCGATCTGCGCAGCAATCCCGGCGGACTGCTGTCCGGTGTGATCGATGTGGCGGATTTTTTCCTCTCCAAGGGACCGATCGTCAGCACCCGCTCCCGGGTTGCTTCGGAGAACCACGTGTTCTACGCCTCCTCTCGCAACACCATCGTTTCCGCAGACCTGCCGATCGTCGTGCTGATCGATCGCGGTTCTGCGAGTGCGTCGGAAATCCTGGCTGGGGCGCTCCAGGATACGGGGCGGGCCACGATTATGGGTGAAAAGTCCTACGGCAAGGGTTCCGTACAGCAGATCAAGCGGGTCAGCGATGCCGGTTTCCGCCTGACCATGTCGCGATACTACACACCGTTGGGAAAAAATATCGACCAGATCGGGATCTCTCCCGATATCCCGGTGCAGGAGCCGGAGTTCAGTGAGGAGGAGGAGCAGGCCCTGTCTCGCATCATCGATGAAGAGCTGATCAAGGATTTTTTGAGCCGTAATCCCAACCCCACGGACCAGGATATCTCCTCCTTTGAGGGGGAGCTGGAGGATAAAGACATCCGGCTGGAGGATCGCTACATCCAACGGCTGGTCCGTAACGAGTTGAACCGGACCAACAACAACCCGCCCGTGTACGACCTGGAATTCGATCTCGTGCTCCAGGAAGCGGTGAACTACCTCAGGGACTAAAAAACTGATCATGGTCTCGCGTTTCCAGGTAGCCAGCAAGGAGCGCTGCCAGCTCATCGATAT
>JAGLQP010000219.1 GCA_023136785.1 Spirochaetales bacterium | reverse complement strand
ATCATGCCGCCGGAACCCATCATCGATCCCAGACGGATGAGCTCGTCGAAATCCACTGCGGCGTCGAGATATTTGGCGGGGATGCATCCCCCCGAAGGTCCCCCTGTCTGAACCGCTTTAAAGGCCTTGCCGTCCTTTACCCCGCTGCCGATCTCCTCGATGATCCGGCGCAGGGTGATCCCCATGGGGACCTCCACCAGTCCGGTGTTGGTGATCTTGCCGCCCAGACTGAACACCTTGGTTCCCTTCGAGCTCTCGGTACCGATCGCGGCAAACTCGGAGGCTCCCATCCCGATGATGGCCGGAATGTTGGCCCAGGTTTCCACGTTGTTCAGCACGGTGGGCTGACCGTTCAGCCCACTCTCAACTGTATGGATATACTTGGCCCGGGGTTCGCCGGGCCGGCCCTCCAGGGAGGCCATCAAGGCGGTAGATTCGCCGCAGACGAAGGCTCCGCCCCCGCGGTTGATGCGGATATCGAAGGAGAACCCGCTGCCCAGGATGTCTTCTCCCAGAAAACCGAGCTTCCGGGCTTGATCCATGGCCTGTTTCAGGTGCTCGACCGCCAGTGGATATTCGTTGCGGACGTAGATGTAGCCCTGAGAGGCACCGATGGCGTAAGCCCCGATGACCATGCCCTCGAGGACCGAGTGGGGATTGCCCTCCATCAGCGAGCGGTCCATGAAGGCGCCGGGATCACCCTCGTCGCCGTTACAGATCACATAACGCATCCCGGCGGGGGTACGGCCATCCGGTCCCCGCCGTGAGGCTGTACGGCCTTCCGGCGCTTCGGCCTCCCGGCCGTTGGGGCTCCGGTCGTCGGAGCTCCAGCCGCCGTCTCGGCCATTGGCGTTTCGGCAGCTGCGCCACTTGCGGGCGGTCGGAAATCCTCCGCCGCCGCGGCCGCGCAGACCCGCCTTCTCCACCTGGTCGATGACGCCTTGCGGTTCCATCGAACCGAGAGCCCTGGCCAGGGCGGAATACCCTCCGACTGCGATATAATCATCGATACTGGTGGGATCGATCTTGCCGTTCTGCTGGAGGACGATCCGCTTCTGCACATTGTAGAAGGGGATCTCCGCCGGAGTTTTTACCTTGTTCCCCGTCTTCGGGTCCTCGTAGAGAAGCCGTTCCACGACCCTGCCCCCCAGGACAGTCTCGCGGAAGATCTCCGCCACATCAGGTTCCTCCACGCTGTGGTAGAGGATCTCGCCCGGCTCGATGACCACGATGGGACCCAACTCGCACAGACCGTGGCAGCCCACGTGCTTGGACTCGATCACCACTTTACTTCCATTGCCGCTGCCCGCCTGTTCGGCGGCCTCGCAGAACAGCTCGTACAGACGGTGGGAGCCCTTGGCTGCACAGCCGGTACCGATGCAGACCCGAACGACCCGAGTATCTTGTTTGCCTTTCTCAGACAGCTTGTCCCGGTAGGCGTCGAGCTCTTTGGGAGTGTGAATGATTTTCTCTACTGCAGCCGTGACCACTTAGCTTCCCTCCCCTTCGCCCTTGGCAGCGCCCGCGGAAGGTGCTCCGGCGGCCGAAGCGCCCGCGGCCGGACGGCCGGCAGCCCGTACGCCGGGGGTGCGGCCATCCGACCCCGCCTTTGCTTCTTCCCGAGGAAGAGCCTTCAAGATATCCAGCGCCGAATCCGGGGTAACCCCGTCATAGTACTTACCGTTCACGATCATGACCGGGGCCAAGGCGCAGGCGCCTACGCAGTTCACCGCCTGAAGCGTGAACAGCCTGTCCGCGGTGGTGCCGCCCGGCTCGATCCCGTACTCCTCGCAGATCGCCTCGGATATGCGTGGAGCCCCTTTCAGATAACAGACCGTTCCCATGCACAGGGTGACTTCGTGAGCACCCCTGGGGGCGAGCCTGAAGGATGAGTAAAACATGGCTACGCCGTACACCCGGGTCAACGGGATATCCAGCTCCGCGGCCATTTCGCGCAGCTGTTCCGCGGGAAGATAGCCGTGCTCGGCCTGCAGATCCTGCATCATGGGAATCAGCATGCCCGGATCTTGCTCGTAGCGATCGATGATCTGTGTAACAAGCTCTTTATCCATATCTCAAATTACCTCAAACGTAACTTCCTTGCCCCTAAGGCGCAGTTCTGCGGCTATCTCCCGCACCACGGTCATCCGGATCCCAGGCTGGTGAGGCAGATCCGGGTTTTGATGCGCCGGATTCACCGCTTGTCCCACGATGAAGTGGGTGTGGTCCACGTCCAACAGAATGCGGAGCAAACTGGCCGCTCCGTCGTCGCGGTACTGAACCGTCTTACGGTCCACCCCTTCCCGCAGCATTTCCCGTACCTGAGTGAGGGTCAGGATTCCCTCGGTGACCAGGTCTACTCCCTCCAGCCGGGCGATCGGAGGCACATCCACGGTGATCGTGCTCAGATCCACTTCCAGGGGCTGTCCCAGGTGTCTGGCCACGATCTTCGCCGTGGTTCCACCGCACACCACCAGCTTGCCCAGCCTGCTAACAAAACGATGGATCAGCTCACCATCGGCGTCACGCTTGGCCGGTGGACCTGTAAACACGGTGGCCGCCAGCTTGTGCCGCACCTTGATGACCACGATGCTGACATCGTCGCCGGGTTTGCCCAGGTACAGCTCGCTGACAGCCTCGGCGACTTTGTCGGCCAGCTCCTCGGCGGTCAGCTCCCGGTGGGCGTGCTTCTCCAGAAAGGCGGCGGCCAGCTCCCACCCCCAACCGAGAGGATAGGCGCCGCCGATTCCGGCGTTCAGCACCCCGTCGGAGACGAACACCACCCAGTCGCCCTCCTGAAGATCCAAGACCGTCTCGTGGATGGTCTTTCCTTCGATGATCCGCTCCTCGTAGGAAACGGGCTGGACCTTCCGCCGCCTCAGCAGGATCGCATGGGGGGAGTCGAACTCCACCACCCTGGCATAGCCTTCGCTGAAGAACTGGGCGATGGCGAAGGTGCTGTAGGCCACCTTGCGAACGGCGCACACCGGCAGGGTCTCGCTCAAGGTCTGCACCACCTCTCCCAAGGGCAGGTTGTCCTCCAGCATGCGAATGGCGATCTGGTTGGTCAGGGTTGCCAGGATATTGGCTTTGACCCCGCTTCCCAGACCGTCCGCCAGAGCCAGGGTGACCTTTTCGGGTTGGCGGGAGATACTGATGTTGTCGCCGCAGAGCTCCTCGCCGTGTCTATGAACCTGTTTGGAACCCCACTCGTAGAACAGCCTCATTCCTTCTCTTCTTCAAAGAGCGACATAAGCTTCACCAGCAGGATCTTCGTTTCAGCGGTCGTCTCCCCCAGCAGACGGGCGATCTCCTGGGCCGTTTTCATCTGCCGGGAGATCACCTCCTGGGCCCGCTCCAGGGTCGGAGCCCGAAGATCCCGCAGATGTTTCTTCGCGGTCTCCTCCTCGGAGATGTCGATGAAGATCCCGCAGTACAGGTCTTCCCCTTCGATGGGGAAAAGCCCTACTCGGAAGCTCACATCGTGGTCCGGAATGCTCTCCTTGACCATGAGGTTTCCACCGGCTTGAATAGCCCGTTCGAAACAGTCGCAGTGCACGAATCTGGCCGCCGGCTCTCCGAGGAGCTTCTCCTCCCCGCAGTGGAACATGGCCCGAAAGGACGGGTTGACATAATGGATGCGGGTTTCCTTGTCCACCAACAGCACCCCGTTGGGGGTGTGCTCGAGGATCGCCGAGATATACGGAGATGTCTCCCGCCCATCCGGCGGATCTATTTTTGCCAACGGCACCCTCCTACTCTGAAGCTTCCGCGCTGCCGCCGCCTGTTTTTGTCGACCCTGCCGAGCCTTGCGGCTCCGCCGACGGTTGCAGCACCTTCTCTGTAAACGTTTGGATCGCCTCCTCGACACTACTGCTGGTGACGGGCTGTTCGTCGATCTGCCAGTTCAACCCTTCACCGCAGCGTTCCATACAGAAAGAACCTTGCAGCTCTATTCTTTCCTCCAGACCGTACTCCTTGAGCAGCTCGTTGAAGCGAAGGATGATCTTTCGCGATCCCTTGATGTGGCAGGAGCTGCCTACGCACACGGTTACAGTCATCATCTACAACGCCTCAGCCGCTCAGAGCCTCGACTTCCTCCGCGCCGGATCTTTGAGCCTCCGCCAGTTTCTGCACCGCCGCTTTCCTCTTGTCCTTGTTGGACAGCTCGTCGTCCTGGAGCACCAACGCCTTGGTCGGACAGGAGGAGACGCAGGCGGGTTCCAACCCTTGAGCCAGTCGGCTGATACAGAGGTCGCACTTGAAGGCGATCTTGCCGTCCGGCCGCAGGGCGATGACTCC
>JAGLQP010000218.1 GCA_023136785.1 Spirochaetales bacterium | reverse complement strand
TGGAACAGTTGAAGGAGCTCGATCCGGAGGTCATCGCAGTCAACGAAGCCAACAAGCTGCCCCGCTACGCCCGTTCCCTGTCCCGGGAGCTGGATTACGACCAGATATACCACGTCGGGCTGGGGGGACTGCGCATCGGCCCGATCGGGCTGCCTGTAAATCTACGTGAAGGGGATGTCATCCTGGCCAAGAAATCGCTACAGCTGCGGCGCAGCGGAAGGAAGCAGCTGTCCGGAGGACCGGTGGGGAATTTTTTCACTTTCCACTTCGCAGACGCGACCCAGATTATAGGCGGGCGGATTCTGGTGGCCGGCCGGGAGGTGTACGTGTTCAACACCCACTGGCACGCCTCCCCTTTCCCCACGGAAGAATACTTCAGGCAGCTGGCAGAGCGCCGCGATTCGGGCCGGATCGACGAACAGCGCTACGAAGAGTTGGTAGAAGAATCGGTGGAGGGTCAGAAGTGGCGTCTCGACGAAGCCCGCAAGACCGCCGCCTTTATCGATAAGGTCGCCGCGAGCCACCCGGTGATCCTGATGGGGGACTTCAACGCTGTCGTCGGCTCGGAGGAGATCGGGGTGCTGAAAGCTTCTGGATTCCGGGACGCCTTCGCCGAGGCGGGGGATCCCCCCGGCTTTACCTGGGATGGAAGGGAGAACAGCAACATCCAGCTGCAGAAGCAGGTGTTTCCGGAGGATTTCTGGCTGGAGCCCACGCGAAGACGGATCGACTACGTCTTCTTCCGGGGACCCGGTCTGGAGGTCCTGGCGAGTGAAGTGGTGCTCGACCGCCCGCTTCAGGGCATCCATCCATCCGACCACTTCGGCGTGATGGCGGAGTTCGAGGTGCAGCCACCGTCTCCCTAGGGACTAAGTTTCCGCAACCCTTCGCCCCTAAAAGCAGTCATTCAGAGCAACACAACGACCACTCGAAAGGATTGACATGAAACGTAGGGTGCTCCTGGTATCCCCCCGAATTCCCACGACCTACTGGAGCTACAAATATGCCCTCCCGTTCGTGAAAAAGAAGGCCCTTTTACCTCCTCTCGGGCTGCTCACCGTGGCGGCGCTGCTGCCGGAGGACTATGAATTACGTTTGATCGATATGAACGTAGCCGATCTCCGGAGGGAAGAAGTCGAGTGGGCGGATATGGTCTTCCTGTCGGCGATGCTGGTGCAGCAGCAGTCCTTCGATGAAGCGGTAGCCTTGTGCCGTGAGTGCGGCACGCCGGTGGTCGCCGGGGGCCCGTATCCCATCTCCTCCTTTGAAAAGATCGAGGGAGTGGATCACTTCGTCCTGGATGAGGCTGAGCTGACCCTGCCCGTTTTTCTGCGGGACTTGGAACAGGGACAGGCGAAACACATCTATCGGGACGAAAGAAAGCCGGATCTCAGCCTGACCCCTTTACCTCGTTTCGATCTGGTCGATGTGACCCTGTATGAGAGCATGCCTCTGCAGTTTTCCCGAGGCTGCCCCTTTGATTGTGAGTTCTGCGACATCATCGAAATGTTCGGCAGGAAAACCCGCACCAAGAGTCCGGAACAGTTCTTACGGGAGGTAGATCATGTGTACAACACCGGATTTCGAGGCTCCCTGTTCATCGTGGATGACAATTTCGTCGGCAACAAGAACAAGGTTAAAGAGCTTCTGCGCCCCCTCGCCGGCTGGCAGAGGAATCACCGATATCCCTTTTCCGTTTCCACGGAAGCGAGTATCACCCTGGCCCATGACGAGGAGCTCCTCGATCTGATGGTTTCCGCCGGTTTTACCATGGTGTTCATCGGCATAGAGACTCCGGACGCCAAGACGTTGGTTATGACCCACAAAACTCAGAATCTGCGGGAGGATGTCCTGAGCAGTGTCGTCAGGATTCAGGAAAAGGGCATCGAGGTTTCCGGAGGTTTTATCGTCGGATTCGATGGAGAGGCAGAGGACATATTTGAACGGCAGAAAACCTTCATTCAGAAGGCGGGCATCCCTACGGCCATGGTGGGCCTTCTGATCGCTCTTCCCAACACGCGGCTGTACCGACGTCTAGAACGGGAGGGGCGAATCCTCGCCGAGACCCGGGGGAACAACACCCACGACTTCGAGCTGAACTTCATTCCCCAGATGCCGAGGCAGACGCTGCTCCTGGGCTACAAGTGGCTTTTGGCACAGATGTTTTCGCCGCACAACTATTTCCAGCGTTCCCTTACATTGATCAGGCGTTTCGCCAAAGGGAAACGGGATCAGAGCGGCGGTTCCGGGCATGCGCTCCGCGAGAGTATCCCTCGACCAATCCGCTCGCGGGATATCCTTGCCCTGCTGCGTTCTCTGTTTCGACAGAGCTTTTCCTTCTACGGGTATCACTACCTGCGATATCTGATCCAGGTGCTCCGCGTCGATATTTCTCTATTCGCTCGTGCCGTGACCCTTGCCGTCCGCGGGCACCACCATATCCGCATAACCCGGGAAATCCTGAAGGCGGACGCTTTCACCTCGATGATCCACGAAACCCTGGCAGCCCTGCGCAGGGAGGTCGAGGCTGTTACCAGTGCCAGGTCAAAGGTTCGCCGGGAAGAGCTGGAAGCCCGAATCCACGTGGTTTTACGGCCGGTTCGAAGAGCCTACAGGGGCTTGAGCAGAGGAGTACAGACGATCGTCGGCGAGGCTTTCTATGATTTTGAGAGACGCTGCCAACTCCTGCTCCAGCGTACCAGCTTGTCCTATAGCTGATTTTATTTTGCTACCCGTGTACTATTCGGAATGTCTCTACTCTTAGGAATTGATACCGGGGGCACCTACACAGACGCCGTCATCTTCGAATCCGACTCCGGTGTCGTGGCCTCTGCCAAGGCCCTTACGCGGCGGCATGATCTATCCCTCGGAATCCGGGAATCGATCCGGCAGGTGCTCGGGTCCTCCAAACGCCAAGATATCGAGCTTGTTTCTCTGTCTACGACACTGGCGACCAATGCGATCGTGGAAGGGCAGGGCAGTTCGATCTGTCTGATCCTGATCGGCTATCCCGCCGATGCTCTTCAGCAGAGCCGACTCGGTGAAGTGATGGGGCAGGACCCCGTTGTATTTGTCGCCGGCGGGCATGACGCTGCCGGAGAGCAGGTACGGGCCCTCGACATGGCCAAGGCCCGGAAGGCTGTGGGCGCCTTTGCCGCCAAGGTCTCCGCTTTCGCGGTCTCCGGTTATTTTTCCGTCCGCAACCCCTCCCATGAAAATGCTGTTCGGGCCATGATCCGGGATCACAGCGGCCTGCCCGTTACCTGTGGTCACGAGCTCACCTCGAATCTCCACGCCTCGAGACGGGCGCTCACCGCAGCCCTGAACGCTCGGTTGATTTCGGTGCTTTCCGAGCTCATCCAGGCTGTACAGGAGATGTTGGCGGAGCAGGAAATACGAGCGCCCCTGATGGTTGTCAAGGGCGACGGGTCCCTGGTGGATGCAGCCTTCGCTCTCGAGTATCCGATCGAGACGATCCTGTCCGGTCCGGCGGCAAGCGTTGTCGGCTCGCTCTACCTATCGGGAAAGCAGGATGCCTGTGTCGTCGACATGGGAGGCACTACCACCGACATCGCTCTGGTTCAGGGGGGCACACCGATTCTCAACCGTGACGGCGCGACCGTTGGGGGCTGGCAGACCATGGTTCAGGCGGTACAGGTCTACACCTACGGATTAGGCGGGGACAGTGAAGTTCGGATAGAAGACTTAAGGAGGATCGATCTGGGCCCGCGGCGGCTGATACCCTTGAGTCTTTTGGCCCACGAGAACCCCGAAATCCTCGATGATCTGAAGCGCCAAATGGACAGAGGAACGTCGGGGCCTTATGCCGGCCGCTATGCAGTAATCCAAAGGGCCTGGAAGGACAGGCAGGGAGAGCTCAGCGAGTCCCAACGGCGGATTCTCCTGCGGCTCGAGGGAGGCCGTCCTGTGGCTCTGTATTCCCTGTTTCAGGGCGTCGATTCCCAGTATCTCATGGAAACCGAGCTTAGACGGTTGGCGAATCTGGGCTACGTTGCGATTTCGGGATTCACCCCCACCGACGCGGCCCACGTTCTCGGTTTGCACGATTCCTGGTCCCGAGAGGCGGCCGACCTTGGGGCAGAGCTGACCCTGCGGTCCTTCACATCCCTTCGGGCTGAAGACCTCTCGGCCGAGAAGCTCTGTAAAGACGTGGTCCGCAGGGTGGCGCTGCAGTCAGGCAGAGCTGTTGTGGCGGCGGTGCTTGCCGAAGGTTTCAACCTGCATCTGGAATCTTTCCCCGCCTTCAGCGAGCTATTCGTCGATCGGGCAATAGAGAGCCAGCGG
>JAGLQP010000217.1 GCA_023136785.1 Spirochaetales bacterium | reverse complement strand
TGCTTCCGTCCCAGCTCAGAAAGGTTTCTCCCAAGCCTGTGCCCGGGGCGATCACGGCGATGTTGCCCCCCGGTTCCGCAGTTCCCTCCTTGACCGTCGCCAGGTCGGAGGCAGGCAGAACGGGCACGGCCTGGCCGATCGCCTCCAAGTCGTTGATCACGGCTACCGCCTCGAAGTCGAACTTCTCTTTTAGTTTGGTCTCTTCGATGACCCACGGCAGATTGGGCAGGGTGGCTTTCCCGCTCACTACCGGTCCGGCGACGCCGAAGCTGGCCCGATGAACCCGCTCTTGCCTGGACTGCGTGGAACGGAGAAACTTTTCGACGATCTGTTCCAGGCTGTCATACTGGGCGCTCGGATAGGTTTCTTCCGTGAGGGGAGTTGTCGCGCTCGATTTCTCCTCATACAGTGCAAGGACCGTTTTCGTGCCGCCGATATCTCCGGCCAAAAGCATCACTGTTCTCCTTTTCTCCGTCGTACAACCCGCTATCTTGATACCATAGCGGGTCAACGCCTAGCAAGCACCTGTTCTCCCTGAAGCAAAAGGCCTCAGTACCGTGACTTCAGCTGCTTCACAGTGATTGCATATCGAAGAAAAATCGTTCCAGGCGATTTACCAATCCAGCTCCAGCTTGATAGATTACAAAGGGGTTATAGAAAAACACGAAGTGAGGTCTGACTTATGAGCGCTCAGTACTGGTTCATGCTTCCGATAGCGGCGATCATCGCGACAACCGCGATGGCCTCGGGAATCGGGGGCGCTACCTTCTTCGTGCCGGTGTTCATCCTGGCCCTACGGCTGCCGCCGGAAGTGGCCATCGGCACCGGTCTGATTACCGAAGTGTTTGGTTTCGCCAGCGGATTGTACGCCTACGCCCGCAAGCGACTGATCGACTACAAGCTGGGTTTGACCCTGCTGGTCGCCACCGTGCCTCTGGCTCTGCTGGGAACCTGGGCGGCAGGCTGGATCCCGTCGACGGTTCTCAAGGTAATTCTGGGGATGGGACTGTTCGCCGTTGCCGCCAGCTTTTTACGCTCCCCCGAACACAAGGACATCCTGCGAATGGATTCTGCGGTAAAGGAGGAATACGGTGGGAACAAAGCGACCAGGGTCCTGATCACATCGAGCGGCGAGAATATCCGCTACCACGTTTGTAACCGCAGCGAAGGTATGCTCATCGCCGGGATCGGAGGGCTGTTCGTGGGCCTGATCTCCACCGGTCTCGGGGAGCTGAACGGCTACTTTTTGCTTCGGCGTTGCCGCGTACCCAGCAAGGTATCCGTCGCCACCAGCGTGTTCGTGGTGGCAGTCACAGCCCTGTCCGCTTCCATCGGTCACTTCGTGCGCTTCAGCCAAAGCGGGTGGGAGGTGTTGAGCACGGTATTGAGCATCGTGATTTTCACCGTTCCGGGGGTAATCATCGGTGCGCAGTTGGGTGCCCTGGTAGCCAATCGTATCCCGCAGCGAATCCTCGAGCGTGCCCTGGCGATCCTGTTCATCCTTGTCGCTCTGCTGACCGTCGGTGAGGTTGTTCTGTAGTTTTCTCCTCCTCATGACTGAAGTAACGCTTCATTTTTAGAAAATCGTAGCGCTCGATCAGCCAGGGAATGACAAAAAAGAGGGCGACAAACACGGCGGCGACCAGGGCGCTGACCCAACCCTGAATGACCAGAACAGAACCGAAGTAGTTGTAGATGAAGGTGAGGGGCAGCATGCCCAGAAAGGTGGCCAGGGCAAACTTAGCCAGCGACATGGCGGTCAGCCCCGCTCCATAGCTCACCACGTCGAACGAAACCACGGGAATCAGACGGGACAGGAACACGACTTTTGTCAGGATCTTGTCGGAACAGCGGGCACAGAAGTTGATATGTCCGCGTAAAAGCCGTTTAACCAGATCCCTGCCCAGGAGCCGGGCGATCAAGAAGCTGACTACAGAGCCGCCCAGGGCGCCCAGAGCCGAATACAGCGTGCCCAGAAAAGGTCCGAAAAAGGCTCCCGCCGCTATGTCCAGGGGCAGGCTGGGAATCGGGGTCACGACAATGGCCAGGGCCATGGTTAGCATGTAGACCAGCGGGGCGGCAAATCCCGCTTTTTCCAGCCAGCCTTGAATTTTTTCCGGGGAGAAATAGGAGAACACGTCCAGGGTCAGCTGCAGCACCACGACAAGCGTGATCAATGCGGCGATAGCCAGAATCTTTAAAATCGTCGAACTTTTTGTACCCATGTGGCACCGATGATAATACCACGGTAGGGAAACAAACGTCGAGCCGACGTACGGCCTGCAGCCATGTTGAAGCACGTCGGCCCGATGGTGCTGTAACGATGCAGATATTCGACAGATCGCTATGCAGAACGGGTCTCTACCATCTTCTACTCCAAACCTTTCAGTTTTTCCGCTGTAGCCTCGCCCATCATCATCTTGCAGATGTTCTTGTAGCCCACCTTCCGATGGCGGCGGAACAGCTCGACGACATCGGCATAGGCCTCGGGATACTCGGCCTTTAGCTGGCCGAGGTGTTCTTCGACCGCTTTCAACTCTTCCAGTGATGCAACTGCCGGCATTGTATGCCTCCTTGTTCGTTGATGTGGGTATTCCTGTCCCCATAGTATACCACGGTGAGAAGTGTTCTGTTACTTCTCTAACGGGCTGGTCTTATTGGCCCCGCCACACGGGGATTTACATCAGGTATAGCAAAATGAAGTACAACCGGGGCGGACCCGGAAAGCTGAAGCTGCGCAACCCCCTACAGCCAGCTCTCGACCTTCATCATTATCTGCATAATAACCGGCAGTAAACACTTCGTATCTGAAAGCGCTGCGCCCGATCAAGTATCTGTTCTTTACTTCTCCTATTCTAGTTGAAGAAACGTCACGCGGTCCTCAAGAACCGCTTTCATCGTGCCTCTTCTCTCTGTATCGTCTTGGGTACCATGCTTGAGAAAACCGATACAACAAGATTATATGGTGTGAGTTCGAAAGCACAGGTCTACGCGTACGGTGGGAACGTCCAGACGTATCTTTCGTGGTCCTTCGCTCAGAATGAGTCGTACCAGCCAGCCTTGCAAAGTATAGACAGGTATTAGCCCGCCACTTATGATAGTGAGGTGAGTCGAAAGCAGCAGCTTCAAGACATTCCGAGCGAGTGGCTGCTTGAGTTTGAAGCGGCTTCCCGCCGTCCTCTGGCCCAGCGTTGGAAATATGCCTTTATCCGTACGTATAAACCGGTTCTAGACGACGCGGAGTATCGATCCTTCGATACCATGGAAGACTACAGGCGCTGGTGTGATACGCATCTCCCCCGGTGGCTTGGGTATGCCCGCATTTGAATACCGTCAGGCAGAAGAGATAAAAGACGCGTTTCAGATGTATGGCGTTCTCTATCTGTTCATCGACAAATCGGGTGCGATACTGCTCGGTTTCCCGGACACTACGCAAGATGCGGATATTTATGTAAAAAAAGATCCTGAAAACGGCCGGGCTCTTGTGGACGCCCTCAAGGATATCGGTTTTACTCTTACGGATGAACAGGCGGCTGAAATCATCCCGGGAAAGGATTTCGTGCAGCTGAAGAACGGACCCTTCGATCTTGATCTGTGGTTCGCTCCAGACGGAATAGAGCGGTTCGAAGATGCCTACCGCAGACGTGTGGATGTAGAGGGCTTTCCGGTGTGTCATATTGATGACATCATCGCCAGCAATGAAGCATCGGGTCGTGCCAAAGACCGGGAATCCCTTCCGCGGCTGAAAGCCTTCCGCGAGTACTGGATCCAGAGGCAGGGGTACACGTATTGAAGTACAGCGGCAGGATTTGGCCGGAGGCAGCAGGTCGGGGCAAACCAGGTTTTTCAAATCCCTTGATCAGTGCTTGAACGGTAATCCGAGTAATGATTTTATACATCATGGAATAGGGAGGAAGCAGTGAACCTCAAAGACAAACTGTCCCATCTCAGCTTTCAGGAAGCCCGGAAGCTTCTCGGTCCCAAAGGTGACCGCCTTATCCGGCAGGGGGGACGCTACGAGATCGACATCGCCGGGCATGTGGAGCTGGATGCAAACCGTTTCCGGGTGCGTCTAAATGGCTCGGAAGTTGTCATCGAGCTCGACTCTTCCCGCAGCCGGAGACTGCACTATCGCTGCAGCAGCTGTGATATGCCCTGCGAGCACGCCGGGGCGGCTTTCTCCCTCATCCTGGAAGAGAAGCTGGCCCTGGGGCTGGCCATCCCGCCGCCTGTGGGAAAAACCGCCGCCGCCGACTGACCGGCCGACAGCAACTCCACTACCCGGCGCTGTCCGGGAAGAAAGGCGGAAAATCCGAAATGCCCGGAAAGCTCTTCT
>JAGLQP010000216.1 GCA_023136785.1 Spirochaetales bacterium | reverse complement strand
GGAGCAGTGGTCCGAAGGGACGGCCGCAATCTTCCCTACGATTTGCTGTCGGCAGGCACGAAGGATATTTTCGCCCTGGCCATGCGTTTGGCCATGGCGGAGTTCTTTCTCGGCGGCACGGAAGGATTTCTCGTCCTCGACGATCCTCTTGTGGACCTGGATCCGGATCGGCAGCGGCGAGCCGCCGCGTTACTGACGGAGTTCTCCAAGAAACAGCAGCTGGTGATCTTTACCTGCCACCCTGCTCATGCCCAACTACTGGCAGGCGCTCATCGAGTAGAGATCGGAACGTCTTAGAGATCTATCCTCGCAGGTGATAATCGTAGGCCAGTTTCATACCGATTCCGGGATTGCCTTCGAGGTAGTCGAGGAGATCGTTTCGCTCAACTGCGAACACCGATAGGGGTCCCTTGTATCGGACGGTAAACTCAGCCATCTCGTCTTCGTGGATCCTGTTAATGGCACCGATACAGTCTCCCCTTCCCAGGGCAGCAACGACCCGGCTTTCCTTGCTGACCTCCACCTCCCCTTCCCGGATGATGAAGAATTGTTCTAAAGACTTTCCCTCTTTGATCAGCACTCCCGGTTTTTCGAACTCCTTCGGCACCAGGATCGACTCCAACCAGGTTTTCTGGTAGGTAGTCAGCCTCTGCAGATACGGGCTGCCCTCCATGATGTTCCAGGTTTCGATGCTGCGGTTGGCTATCAAGCGGCGAAGGGTTTTCTCGAATTCCGTTCCGTAGATGAAGCTCAAGAATTTGTCTTTTTCAATGGCATACAGCAGTACATCCGTCTCGACCACAACATCTACTGTGCGAGGGACCTCGCTGAGCAACGCTACTTCGCCGAAATATTCGTAGGTGCCGAGAAGCTTCCTGCCGATCAGTCCTTCGGCCTGGATCGAGACATTTCCCATTCGAATGATGTAGAAGTACTTTCCCACCTCACCCTTGCGGATGATGTGTTCTCCCTTACTGACCTTGCGGGCCTCGACAATGGTCACAAACTCCTGAATTTTTTCTACGTTCAGGCTTTCAAAGAAATCGAGATGTTTCAGTGCATTCAATATCATGTAGGTCTTTTCGTAGCTCGGTGCCTTGGTCTTGAAATACAGGGTATTCTCGATCCCGAAGGTGGCCAGGGTAAGGTTCGTATTCTTGGGAAAATCCTTCTTGGCGATATGATAGACCACCGTCTTTTTCTGTATCTTCTTTGGCAGGGAGTTGAGGTAATCGATCGGCGTATGAAGAGGAGCAATTCCCGACTCATGATAGACGACGTTGCTGTCCCAGGGAAAGTTCTGCAGCTGCTGGTAGCGTTCGCCGTCGATCACCCCCTCATCGAGGAGCTTTTTCTGCAACACCGGATCACCCTGATGGTCCGAAGAATAGACAAAGGTCTGGTCCTGGAACTTCAAGGTGAAACCGATGGTGGGTATCGAATGCAGCATGTAGAAGAAATTGAACTGCCCCCCATGCATGAACACGGGCTTGCCGATATACACGGGCCGGAAATCGAACAAACGAACCAGGAAGGAAACAGGTTCCCCGGTCAGAGAAGAGTACTTCTTCAGGAAGCTTCGCATAACCGTCTTGGTGGAGTAGACGGTGACCTTGCCCTCTTCCAGGATTTTCTGGAGGGTTCCGGCATCATGGTCTGCATGACAGTGAGTCAGGATGATGCTGTCGATCAGCTTTGGATTGACGTTAGAGGACTCCAGCCACTCGGTGGAATTGATCGGGGGATCGATCATGATTCCGGCGTGGTTCAGCCAGATGATGTAGCCCGACGTGTTGGCCGTAGGATCAAAGCCGTGGCTCGGCCCGAGACAGGTCACGCCGAACAGGGGCGGCTTGTAGGGTTCGGGCAGACGCTGCCCAATTTGGTACATCGGCTTACAGGGAATAACCCCCGGAATGTGGGCGGTCTTTTTGCTGCCAAAGAAGACCTCGAAATCGCCGTCTTGATCGATCTTGATCTTCACCTTGCCCAGGGAAATGCTGCCTTCCTCGAACATCGAGAGGGAAAGAACATCCCGAAAGCGTATCGAGCCGCGGAAATAATCAATTTCGCTGCGTAAACCAGGTACATATCCCCCATTCTCGGCGCCCACCACATCCCCTTCGATATAGAGCTCTTTGGGACCGAACAAAGCCTCCTGCAGGGCTTTCATGAACCTCGCCGACTGATCTCGGGTACAAATCACACGGGTTTTCGTCCGCTGCAAGAAAAAGTTGTAGTAAATGGGAAACTCGAGATCAACCAGGTTGATACCCTTCCGCCAGTCAAACATAGCCCGGGGCAGGACGAAAATTCGTGGAACGGAATTGGGAAGTGCCATGGTGTCTTTGATCGTTTCCGGAGGCGAGCCGAACTGGATGTACCCTTCGGGAGAGTTGACCAAGTACCCACCCCGTGGAAGCGGCGTAACCGTAGCATCGAGATTTTTGAGTGGTTCCATGTAGCCCCTAATATAGAGCAGCTTGGGTAGTATATCAAGGTAAAAAGCAAAACCCCGGTTTCTGCCGTTATCATCTTATGAGATGAAAAGTCGCATCCGAATCCTACCTGTTCTCGGAGCTCTCGCTGCGCTCCTGCACCCACTGCTGCCTTTCGCCTGCAGCTTGTACGGGCATTCGCTGCCGCTGACGGTGCAGCTGCCCAGTGCCCCCCATCACTGGCAGACGGCTTTCCCCAAGCTTCGTTACCGGATCGTCTATCCGATCCCGGACGGGGACGGCTTTGAAGAGCTCTTCGTTGAGCAGGGAACGCAGCCGGCTATCGAGCTACCCAAAATTCTCTACCTTCCCGTTCTCGCCTACCCGGCAATATCTACGGAATCCCTCGAATTACCGCCTGCGGGGGGTATCTATCCCACCGACTGCACCAATAATAACTCAAGTTTAACTCTGAGCTGGGAATCGGGAGCGGCTGCGGAAGTGCTGTACCGACTCTGGATCCGTGGAGTAGATGGTTCTTCGATCAATGTACCGCGACTGCTCACGGAGATGGCCGAGCGCTGCCAGGGGGATCCCTGGTCCTTGGATCTGAGCTTGATTTGCTCCCAACTGGCCAGCAGGGATTTTCGGGTCACCGATATTCATCCGGCACCTGGCCGGGACCTGATTCTCGAATCTGGGCCGGGCTGGTGGTTCCTCGAGTCTCCCTTCAGACTGCCAGTGCCGGCGGCAACCGACGGCTCTGTCCTACTCGAGGCTGTGCCTCTTGGGGCGCACTTTCTGTTTGAAAGCGCTACAGCTTCCTGCTTCTTTCTCTACGTCGAGGAAGACACCGTGCTCCTGTCGCGTCAGTAGTGGTTCAGTCCTTCGCCGCTTACAGATAGAGGATGCGGGCTGCAGTAAGAACCTCCGTTCCCTGAGCGGTGCAGAGGAAGTCGTTCTCCAGACGCACACCCCCAGCTTCAGGATCGTAGAGTCCCGGCTCTACGGCGAAAACCATACCATCCATCAACCGCGGTTTTTCCTGACCGTCGTTTCTTTTAAGCAGCCGAAACAGGGGAGCCTCATGAGCATCCAATCCGATCCCGTGCCCTAAGGAATGGGGCATATGGAAACCCCGGTTCTCGAAGAACTCCTGAATCTGGTTGCCCACCAGGACGGGATCTGCGCCTGGTTCACAGAGGGTTTGGGCCAGATCATAGGCCTGCTGTACGGCTACTGCCATGGCTTCCTGCTTGGAGTTGAGAGGACCTCGGGCCACCGTAATGGTAACGTCGCTGGTATACCCGGCGAAACGCACCCCAAAATCCAGGATCGAAAACCCTTCAGTTCCAAAACGATCAGAGGTGAAGTTCGGGAAACAGTGGATGGCGAAGCTACGCTTCGCAGAAGCGGCCAGGGTATCGAAGCCCATGCCTTCGGCTCCACGCTTGCGAGCCTCGGCTTCGAGGAACAGAGCCAACTGGACTTCGCTGACATCCTTTGCATCGTCAAGAAGTACCGGCACCGCCTCAATCAAGGCGTCTGTGATTCGACAGGCTTGCCGCAGCAGTTCTATCTCCTCTGAATCTTTCACCATTCGCATAACGTGAATTGTCTCTTCGATCCCCCGGTCCCGACATTCCATCTCCACCCCGGGAAGCGCTTCCTTCAATGCTTTCACCAGGGGATAGGAAAGAATCCCCGAAAGCTCAGCTCGCCCGATGTGCCCTTCCTGGAATATCGTTTTGATACAATCAAAAATCGAGCGGCTGTACGTTTCGTAAGGGATCAACTGGTCTGCCGTGGCCAACGTCCGGGCCATGGGCAGGTCCCAGGGAACGAGCAGGCTCTCTCCTTTGGCAAAGAGAAACAGAAGGGCGTCAGCGGGTTGACCACTCAGGTAACGCAGCGACTGATTGCGCAGC
>JAGLQP010000215.1 GCA_023136785.1 Spirochaetales bacterium | reverse complement strand
ACCTGGCTTCCCGCACTCCCGAAGAAAAAAATATGGATTGAACTGCTGGCTGCCGGTCCACGCCCTCACCATTCGTGGTCATTTAGAATAGGATACGAAATTGATGAAAAATAACAAGGGGCAATGCGCTCGATCAGGCGGCAAGGGAGCCGAAGATTAGAGCCGCCGCCGCGATCAGGGAGAAGATAACCAGAACGATGCCTAGAGCGGGTTCCCATCGAAAGAGTCGTCCCTCTCTGTTGATTGTTTTCGAGAAGTACATGTCTTCAGGAGGAACCTGTTTGCCGCTCGTTCCCACAAATACAGAAAGCAGGATCGCCACTGCCAACACTCCGATCGTAACAACGACTCCTTGATAGCTCTGCCAGGAGATCGGTAGGAGGTCGAGGGAAACCGGGAGCTCTGAAGCGGCGGCAAAGCCTGACAGCAGGAACAGCGGCGAGAAGATGCTAAGGCTGCCGGCGAACAGGATCGCGGCAACGAATCCTACAGGGAATCGCCACAGGATATCCGGGAAGGACGGCGGGAGCAGGGTGAAGAGCAGCGTGGGAATCAGGATTTGGAGTCTGCTTCGTCGCAGCACCCACAGGTTTTCCGCCACTCCGAAAACAAAAAGGCTGAGGAAAGCCGTTCCGGCAAGCTGAAACAGGCGACCTTGATTTGCCGGTGCAATGGAGACGAAGGACGGAGGAAGAGATATCGGCAATGACATCTCTCCAAGGGTCAGGAGCAGGCTACGGAAGAAAATACCAAATAAAGCGCCTACTGCAATGGGAAAAAGCACGGTCTTGACGGAGAAACTTCGAAAGCGAAAAAAGGCAATCGGATTTGTTTTCTTGGGGATCAAGAACCAGAGAATGGGGAGTATGCCCGCCAGCAAGGGGGGTATCACCTGAGACATGAAATCGGGCTGAAAGCGGAGGGAATTCAAGCCCGCGGTCAGGCCGACGGCCAGAAGGGCGAAAATCGTGACCATCCAACCGAGGGGCTGACCGTTCAAGGTGTGCGATCGTCTGCGGGCTGTCGGTCGGTTCTTGCCTTCCCCCCTTCTCTTAAAGGAGAGGAGTTTGTTGGCGAACCAGCTGCCCCCAAACCATGCAGCCCAGGCGCCACCTTTCTCTACAGCAGCCGATTCGGCAGCCGGCAAGGCTGCCTGTAGAAATAGAGCATCTCTGTGAGCGAAGTCACTGCCGTCCCGGGAATAGAAGATCAGAGCCGGAGTCACCTGACGGCTCAACTTCGAGTAGGTCACCCGGTTCCGACAATGAACCAAATCATGACGGAGCGTTTCGGGATTGAATCCGGGGGCAAGGATTTTGGCCAGCCCCTGCGCGTGCTGCACCGGGAGATTGGAATCCCACAACTCCTGAAGTGCCGAGAGTAACAGCTCTTCTTGATCGGGCTTTTCATGAGAATCATGAATCAACCGGCGAAGTTTTTCTTTGGCCGACCTTTTTGAAAAGCGGTCCGCCAGACAGAGGTCAGGTTCGATGAGAATCAGGGAAGCGATGGAATCGGGTTGATGAGCCGCTATATCCAGGGCGAACGGGGCAGAAGACAGATGTGCCAATAGATGAAATTTCGAGGCTCCCAGATGCTTTTTCAACAGATCCAGGTTCTCCAAAAAGAACGAGCTGAAGGTGCCGTTTTCCACGGGGCGTTGGTTTCTTCGGGAGCCCGGGAATTCGATGTAGCAGATGCGGAAGTACTCTTTGAAGGGGTCCATCAGGTCGTGCATCACATCGTGGGAGAGTGAGGAATGGGCGGGAAGCGCAATCACCGGTGTACGGTCCTCCCGTGGACCGACGCTTTCGACCCACAACCGGCCTACCTTCGCTCCCCGGCAGCGCAGGGACTCCGGTGCCAGAGCTTGGTAGCTCTCCGGGTGCTCCTGGGGGAAGAGTTTTCCGAGGGTGAGGGGAAAGGCCTCCTGGCAGCGGCTGCAGCGGATGCGCACTGTTTTCCCTATCGGGAAGTGATCCGGAATACGCACTCCCCCGCTAAATCCACAGGATGGACAACGGAATCGCATGGTCCCCACATTGATGATTTTCCCTGCTTTTGTCAAACTCCGGAGGAATGGGGAATTTTGACGCTGGCTTGTTTTACAAGAATTCTATTTTCGATATACTTTTTATGTTCTATGTCTGAAACGGTAGCGGATAAGCAATTCTCTCTTCTGATCAAGCCCGCCTCTGCGGACTGCAACCTGGCCTGTGCCTACTGTTTCTACTTGCCCAAGGCCGGCCTCTACCCGAGCTCTTCTCGGCACCGCATGTCGGAAAGCACTCTACAACGGATAGTCTCTTCGTATCTAGCTACCAGACAGACCACCTATTCCTTCGGCTGGCAGGGTGGAGAGCCCACGCTGATGGGGGTCGAGTTCTTTCGAAAAGTGGTGGAGTTTCAGAGTCGTTACGGGCGCCCCGGGTCGGTGGTCGCCAACGGGCTGCAGACAAACGCGACGATGATCACCGAAGAGCTGGCCCGGCTGTTCTCTGAGTACCGTTTTCTCCTCGGCGTCAGTCTTGACGGTCCCGAAGAGATACACAACACCCACAGAACGAACAAAAGGGGAACAGGTTCGTACGACAGGGTCGTCGAGGGAATTGAGCTGTTGAAGAAACATCGGGTTGAGTTCAACGTCCTCGTGGCCGTGAATGCCGCGAATGTCGGAAAAGCCCCCGAGATATATCGTTTTCTCGTGGATCGTGGGGTCCTGTTTCACCAGTACATCCCTATTGTGGAGTTCGACCAGCAGGGCAATCCGTTGCCCTTCTCCATCGAGGGACGGCAGTGGGGTGAGTTCTTAACGGGGATCTACGAGGAGTGGTATCCCGATGCCGGCCGTGTTTCCGTGCGTCTTTTTGATGCCATTCTTACCTATCTGGTGGATGGTTCTCCGATTATCTGTACCATGGGCAGGGACTGTCGGCAATACTTCCTGGTCGAGCACAACGGGGACGTGTATCCCTGTGATTTCTTCGTGCAGCCGGAGCTGCTGCTGGGCAACGTGCTGAACACGGATTGGGCGCAGCTTCTTGAATCGCCCCGCTACGAGTCCTTCGGCCGACAAAAATCCCAGTGGAATGAGATCTGTGACTCCTGTCCCCATCTCGAGCTGTGTCTGGGTGACTGCCTGAAACATCGCTTCTACGGCGAGCGTAGCGAGCCCGATCCCCGCAAGTTGAGTTGGTTGTGTGCGGGCTGGAAAGCATTTTTCGACGCTACCGGCCCCGGATTCAGGCGGATCGCACGCAGAATCCAGAGACAGAGAACTCGGGAGCTGGAGGCTCGCCTGGCATCCCCGGCCTCTACCTTGCGGTCCTCTGAGCGCGCAAGATGAAGACGATCCTCATCGTCAATCCCAAAGCGGGAAGGCTCCTTTTCCTCAATCTGCATCTCCCCCAGGTAATCAAGCTTTTCCAGAGGCACGGTGTATCCTTTCGAGTCTTTTATACTCGTTATTCCGGACATGCGGCAAATCTAGTGCGGCGATTTCGAAACGATATTGACTATGTAAGCGTTTTTGGAGGGGACGGGACGATTCGGGAGGTGGTGAAGGGTATGGGAGACAGGCCCCTGCCGGTTGGGATCATCCCCTTTGGTACGGTAAATGTCCTGGCCCTCGACCTCGGCATCTCTCTCAACCCGGTGATCGCCACAACGGGTATCTTGGCGGGACACACCCGTCTGATCGATGTAGGCTATGTGAACGGGGAGCCCTTCCTGCTCATGGTGTCCACTGGGCTGGATGCAATGGCGGTCCACAGCGTCGATTTGCGGTTCAAGCGCTATCTCGGACAGATGGCCTACGTACTAGGGGTGATCTGGTCGGCCCTCACAGATCGTGTGCGCAAAATACAGATTTCCGTCGAGGAGAAAAACATCACGGACAGGGGTTACTTGGCTATCGTTTCCAACTCGCGATACTACGCCGGTCCGTACACCATTGCCGAAGAGGTTCAAATTGACGACGGCCTTCTCAACGTCATCCTCTTCAAGAAGAGCGGTATTCTCGATACCCTTCGGCTGCTGGTCAATGTGCTTGCCAACAGGCATCGGATGATGCCCGATGTTTCATTTTACACGGGAAAGGTCATTCATATTCGTTCCCGAGGCCGGGTGAAGATGCAGATGGACGGCGACAAGGCTCCTTCGACACCCGCTCGGATCTCAGTACGGGAACGCTTCTTGCCTGTTTTTGTTCATGAGAACGAGAGGAAAATAGAAGGCCTGGAAGCGGTAAAGACGGTGCTTGCCAACGTTTTCACCCCGTCGACGACAAAGATCACTCGCCTATAATCTTTACCAGGACCCGTTTCTTCCGCTTCCCGTCAAACTCGCCGTAGAAGATCTGCTCCCA
>JAGLQP010000214.1 GCA_023136785.1 Spirochaetales bacterium | reverse complement strand
TACTGCCCGACGGGCAGTTTGATGGTGAAAAGGGAAGGTTGGAAGATGCCCATCGGCACTCGCAAGTACGACAAGCAACCGATCGGCATGGATATCGAAGGTAAGAAAGGTTGACCATGGCCAAAGTAAAACTAGCAACAACAGCACTGACGTCCTGCTTCGGATGCCACATGTCGATTTTGGATATCGATGAACGCCTGCTCGATCTTCTCGAGCTGGTGGAGTTCGACAAGTCTCCCATCGACGACATCAAAGAGTTCACCGGTATGGTGGACGTGGGAATCATCGAAGGAGGCATCTCCAACGACGAGAACCTGGAAGTGGCCCGAGCTTTCCGAAAGCACTGCAAGATCCTCATTTCTCTCGGCGAATGTGCTATCCAGGGAAACATACCGGCCTACCGCAACATGGTGCCGCTGAAGGAATGCCTCGAGGAGGCATACTTCAATGGACCTACGGTGGTGAATCCTTCAGGTAGAGTACCCGATGATCCGGATATCCCTATCCTGATGAACAAGGTCTATCCGGTTCACGAGGTGGTCAAGGTGGACTACTTCATGCCGGGCTGTCCGCCGCCGGCGGACCAGATCTGGGCGGTCCTTACTGCTCTCCTGACGGGGAAGCCGATCGACCTGCCCTACGAGTACCTCAAGAAGGACTAGAGGGAGAGAGAAAATCGATGAGCACCGCTACAAAAGATAAAGGGAAAAAGATCGTCATCAGTCCCGTGACCCGGGTCGAAGGACACGGGAAAGTGACCATCCGAATAGACGAGAACGGCAAGGTCGACTACGCCCGTTTCCACATCGTGGAGTTCCGCGGTTTCGAGCGTTTCGCGAAGGGGCGGTTCTACTGGGAAATGCCGGTACTGATTCAGCGGCTCTGCGGGATCTGTCCGGTCAGCCATCACCTCTGCGCCGCCAAAGCCACCGACGTGATCGTCGGGGCCGACAAGATCCCCGTTACGGCGGAGAAGATGCGCCGGCTGATGCATTACGGGCAGACCTTTCAATCCCACGTCCTGCACTTCTTCCACCTCTGCTCCCCGGATTTCCTCTTCGGCTTCGATTCGGATCCGGCCATCCGCAACGTGATCGGTGTGGTCCAGAAGCACCCCGACCTGGCCAAGATGGCCATCCTGATGCGCAAGTACGGCCAGGAGGTAATCAAGGCCACTTCGGGAAAGAAGATCCACGGTACCGGAGCCATTCCCGGAGGGATCAACAAGAACCTCACCATCGAAGAGCGGGATTTCTTGAAAAAAGACATCGACCAGATGGTGCAGTGGTCCGTCGACGGCCTGGAGCTGTTCAAGAAGATTCTCCATGAAGACCTCAAGTATCTGACCGGCTTTGCCGCCTTCGACTCCAACCACCTCAGCCTGGTACGCAAGGACGGCTGTCTGGACATCTACGACGGGAACTTGAGGGCAAAGACGGCCGACGGCAAGATCATCTTCGATCAGGTGCAGCCCAAGGACTACCTCGAGTATATCCGGGAAGAGGTTCGCCCCTGGAGCTATATGAAGTTTCCCTTCATCAAGAGCTTGGGAATGGAGAAGGGCTGGTATCGGGTCGGACCGTTGGCCCGGATCAACAACTGTGATTTCATCGACACCCCGATGGCCGAAACACAGCGGCAGGAGTTCATGAGCCTGACCGGTGGAAAGCCGAACAACTCATCCCTGGCCTACCATTGGGCGCGGCTGATCGAGGTCCTGTACAGCGCAGAGAAGATCAAAGAGCTCCTCGACGACAAGGATCTACAGGGCACGGATCTGGTGACGGAGGGCAAGCATCGCGACGAGGGCATCGCCATTCTGGAGGCGCCCCGGGGAACGCTGTTCCACCACTACAAGATCAATGACGCCGACCAGGTTATCATGGCCAACCTGATCGTTTCGACCACGAGCAACAACGAGCCGATGAACCGGGCCGTGGAGTGGGTGGCAAGAAACGAGCTGGAGGGTCAGAAAATCACCGAAGGTCTCCTCAACCACGTGGAAGTGGCCATCCGAGCCTACGATCCCTGCTTGAGCTGCGCGACCCACGCCGTAGGACAGATGCCCCTGGTCATTCGTCTCGAGGATCCCGACGGGTCTGTGATCGACGAGCGGGTCAAGGAGTAGGATGGACTTTGGCTAACCAAGGGCCTCCCCGCATCCTGATCCTGGGATACGGAAACCCGGGACGGGAGGACGACGGGCTGGGTCCGGAAATCGTAGAGGAGCTCGAGAAGCTCCAGCTGCCCGGGTTGACCCTGGATGCGGACTACCAGCTTTCCATAGAGCATGCGGCCGACCTGGAGCAGGCGGACAAAGTGATATTTGTAGATGCGGCGGTGAACGGGCCTGAGCCTTTTCAGCTGAAAAGGCTCGAGGCTTCCCGGAGCATCGAGTTCACGAGCCATGCGCTCGGGCCGGAATCGGTTCTGGCCATCTGCGAGGACACCTATCAATGGAGGCCGGAGGCGCTGCTGGTCGGTGTTCGGGGCTACTCCTTCGAGTTCGCGGAAGGTCTGACCGAGAAGGCTCAGCAAAACAGGGGCAAGGCTTTAGAGTTAATTAAACTACTGATCGATCAATGGAGAGGGAAAAACATGGCAGGTGAAACCGAAAAAACGATTCTCATTATCGACGACGACCCGGATATCCGCAAGGCTACCCGGATCGTGCTGGAGTCGGCCGGCTTTATCGTAGGAGAGGCTTCAACGGGGGAGGAAGGGCTGAAGACAGCCCAGAAGATCGAGCCGGATGCGATCCTTCTGGACCTGATGATGGAAACCGTAGATGCGGGCAGCAAGGTCTCCACCCAGCTCAAGGAGGGGGGGTTCACCTCCCCGATCTTCCTGCTGAGCTCCGTTGGAGACGCGGTGCGGTACAACATCGACGCCCAAGAGCTCGGTCTGGCCGGGATCTTCCAGAAGCCGATTGATCACAAGACGCTTCTGTCCACGTTGAAGGCGGAGCTGGGGCTGTAGGACCAACGGGCAGATCTGAACACTTACACCGTTTTCTCAAAGCCGGAGCATTTCTACTCGTATTCCTGCTGATCGCAGCCGGGCGCTGGCTATCTTCTGTAAAGGTTGAGCTCGCTGTACTGTCTGCCGTATTCATGGCAGTCAGCTACGGTCTGTTGCTGGCGGGAATCACCGTTTTTACAGTCGACCTGATTCTGGTTCGGTCTCTGCTGCAGCGAAAGATTCTCTGTATCAAGATCCTCGGCGCTGCTCTGATCGTTGTCGGGGTACTGGACTCCGTCTTCGGGCTTTCCGGATCCGCGGCTGCGGTCACGCTGTTTTTTTCCGCCGCCCTCTTCGTGATTCTTATCATACTGGACACCGTGAGTTCAGGCGGTGCCGAGTTTCGAGTTTCCGTAACCGACCGGCTGCCGCGACGCTACCTGCGCCGGCGGCCGATCAAGACCGCTGCGGAGACCCTGCTGCGCCTGTTTCCCTTTCCCGAACCGGTAGGTTTGTACAGGATCGGATCTGCCGGGGCGGATTCTCCCGTACTGGTTACGGGGAACTTCGAGCTTACCCTCCGAAGGGCCTGCTCGGCCCTGAACAACCTCGACTGCTGGCTGTTGGTCTGTGACAGCCGTGGAGTGAACGTGTGGTGCTCCTCCATGGCCGGACATTTCACGACCGCATCCGTCCTCCAGGCGATCCAAAGAAGCGGTCTGGCCGAACGGGTCAGCTCACGCCTGCTGATCCTTCCCCAGCTCTGTGCCTCCTCGGTTTCTCTCGAGGAGCTGAAAGAGCGAAGCGGCTTCCAAGCCCGGTTCGGACCTCTATACATCCGGGACATCCGCAGGTATTTGGAAAACCCCCTCGACCTGGAGATCCGCCGCGCAGTTTTTCCGCTCAAGGACCGTTTGGAGATGGCTATGGGCGCGCCGATTCTTCTCTCTATTGTGGTCGCTCTGATCTACAACTTCATCGGTTTGGGTCACCTGCTCGTGGTGCTGCCGCTGCTGTACTTTGCCTCCCTCCTCCATGCATCTGTCTTTCCCCGGCGGCCGTTGGTCAGGATCGGGCCGTGGGCCCTGCTGTACGGCGCCGCTGTTTTTCTCCTGGCCGGACTTCTCTCCCGGGGGCTGTTTCCCGATCGTGTGCTTCTCTACGCCTTGACCGCGGGTGTCGGTGCGGCCTATCTGGTCACAGAGTTCAGCGGCTGGTCGCCCCTGCTCAAGTACAGCCTGATTCCCTACAAGAAGCCCCGGGTACGGGTGGAGGAGGAAATCTGCATCGGCTGCCGCCGCTGCGTGGAGGTGTGCCCGAGGGCGGTGTTCCGGATGGAGGGTGGAAGCGCGGAGGTGGTTCAGGAGGACAGGTGTGTGATCTGCCGATCCTGTTTCAGCCAGTGTCCC
>JAGLQP010000213.1 GCA_023136785.1 Spirochaetales bacterium | reverse complement strand
GATCATCACCGCCCGCTGATCGATCAGCCAGAGCTTCTTGTTCTCGATGGTGAAGCGGATCGAGCGGATCTCTTTGAAGTGGTCCTCCACCTTTCTGCCGATTTTCTCCAGCTGGCTGAGGTATTTCTTTTCTATGGTATTGATCTTTTTCCCTGCGGCCCCGATCGAATCGAAAGCGCTCTGGTAGAATTCGCCCTGAAGCGCCTTCTCCCCGGTAACGATGTTGCGGGTGTAGAAGTTTCCGCTGGCAGAGTCCTTGCCGTAGTTTCCATAAACCATCGGCTGGATGAGCAGTGCCGTGTCCCGGTTGTTCATCTCGTCCAGGCTGAGCATGTAGCTGATGCGTTTCAGCGCGATCTCCAGCTGGTCGTAGGCATCCCCTGAGAAAAATCCTTCGGGAAGCAAGGGAGTAATTTCCTTGACGCTTGCATCCCGCCCCCGGCCACTCATCTTACTGGAGAGATGTTTGTCCAGCTTGTCGGCGGCTTGGCGAATCCGCTGAGAATACTTCTCCTTGTTCTCAAGCTCCGCGATGCGGGCTTCGATATTCAGGCTGCCCTTGCACAAGAATTGTACCTCGTGATGCCCGAAGTTCTCCCCGACAAATTTCACGAATCCCGGCAGAGTGCTGTCGGTCAGGCCGTAGTTGTGCAGCGTGGGATAATGGGTAATCACCAGGCTGGGGCTGATGACGATTTTCACCAGCATCGGGTTGTCCAGGTTGCCGAAGCGCTTGCCCGTGCCCTGTTCCAGCTTCTTGAAGAAACTCTGCAGATGGCTCTTGATCGGCATCTCGGCCAGATCCGAGGCCACCTCAGCGTCGATGACGAATCCCGGCAGAATGGGTAGATCCAGCTCGGCCAGCTCCATCGCTCTGCGGCCGCGGATACCGATCTTTGTCAGAACCTCTTCCTTGCTTACATACACTTTATCGCTGAAAAAGTAGACGTTTCTCTTCATCTTGCTACCCCTTGCTGCTAGAACAGTTTCAAAACCGTGTTGACGGGAAACCTGAGAAAGGCTTCAAAGGCCGGACTGGCACCCTGCCTGAGGTACCTCTGCAGCTTGGCCAAATCCTTGATATCCTCCCCAGCGATGGCGATCATGATCGCGGAGCCGTGCTTGACCTTGCCCCACTTGAACAGGGTGTTGATGTCGTGGATGCGCTCGCCTTCGTAGAAGATAAACACCTCCAAACCCGGATACTTCATGTTGTAACTTTGGATGACCTTTTTCCACGCTTCTACGTTCCCGTTGTGGAACAGCTCGTTGGAGACCGGAATCGAGTACATCGGCGTCATGCGACGTTTCTTCGACGGGGCTTCGACCGCCGGAGCAGCCGCTGCCGGCGCTGCGCTCTCAGCCGCAGCCGGGGCAGTCGCCTTGGCCTTGGCCCGGGCCGGTGGTTTTCCCGCTTTTTTTCGCACCTTGGGCTTGGCCGGAGCCGGCGGCTTGGGGGCCTTCCACTTGAACTTTCCCTGGGTCAGACTGGCGCCGGCCTTAGCCTTTCCTGTGGAAAGTAAAGAGACCAGAGCATCAATCGCGGTTTCCAGGAGGTTCTCCGGGGCCTTCTCGGACAGGGTACCGCAGTAGATGGTGAGCAGCTCGTTCTTTCGCAGGGCCTGCACGGAATCCCAATGCTGTTTGTTCTTCGGATTGATCAGAGTCAGCCCCAAATCCGGATGATAATAGGCCAGTACCAGATCCACGGCGTCCCACTTTCCAACTTCCGAGACGATCGGATCGGAATCCTCTATACTCCTGACCAGATTGTACGACCGTGACTGGTAGTTGTATTTCGGATGGCCGACCAACAAGGCGTTCAGAATGGGACCGATCTGGTTGGATTGAATGGCCTTCTCGTCGAGCAGTCCGTTCAGCGCATCCGCCAGGTTTTGTCTGCCCTCGAAATTGGACAGGATATCGTTCACTGCCAGGAAGTGCCGGAGGGAACGGTTGAACCCATCCCGTGTGCTCAAACCGACATATTCGTATACAGCTTCTGCCATAGCTACCCCTTCGTTCCGGAAAGTCCCTTTTCGGTTTGAACCGGTTCTCTCCAGAGTTTCCTTTGATTCTCAAGAGCCCACTGCAGCCGAAATCGCTGCCGTGGGTAGAAAATAAAATGGTGATCCCCCGCCTGAACGGGCAGAGGATCACCGATTGTAAGCATTGTTAGGTTAAATCTCTTTCAGTGCTGAAGATCCCCGCGAGCGGCCTCTTCCGCTGCCCTTTGGGCGTCCCCGCCCGCTGCCTTTGGGGCGTCCCCGCCCGCTGCCTTTGGGGCGTCCCCGTGTCCGGCTGGTCGCATCCACCACTCCGGTTTTGGGGGTTTCGCTGACCTGGGATGCCGCTGTCTCTCCGGCGCGGATCATGTCGACGAACTCCTCGCCCGCTGCTCCTTCTTCACTCGCGCCGAAGGACATGGCGATGTCTTCGCGCACCGTGGAGCGCCGTCTGGAGAAGGCGGCGAAGGCTGCGTCGGCGAATCCCTTGGAAACGCCGAAGAGGAACTCGTTCAGCACGTTAGCCATTCCGTCCAGCGTGGCTCTCTTCTTCTTGATCGAGGTGATGTCCACGTCGAGGATCAATCCGGGCTGAATGTGGTACGGATTGATCATGTAGTCGAACTTGTTGAACTCCCCTTCCAGGTAGTTCAGGCGCTCTTCGGCAACCCGGCGCTGGATCGGGTATTTGTACTCGTACACCTTCTGGAGCTTATCCCGCATCATGACCATCCGCCTCTTGACCTTGTCCTTTTCGGGCAGGTAGGTGCGGTTCATGCGCTCGACTTCGGTGTCCCCCGGCACGACGAAGGTTACCTCGTCCCAGCTCTTCTCGATGTCTTCGTACATGGGATCGCCGGTCAAGGCTTTGATCTTCCTTTTGATCTTGTTGCGTTTACGCTTGGCCAGATCCTTGAAGTCCACGATACCCTTCATGAACTTGGTATCTTCGTAGACCATATCCAGCACATCCCAGAGGTGCTGGACCTCGACCTCCATGCTCTTCATCTGAACGTCGAAACACTTGCGCTCTTCAAGCAGCTGGGCCTGATCGTAGTACTTCAGCCGGATGGAATAGCGCTCGTCCGGCAGGAGGGCAGGATCGGTGTCCTCGTATTCCCGGATAATCAGTTCGCGGGCGTTCTTGAGGTTCTCGAGGTACTGATAGCCCATCTTCGAGGTGTCGAGGATCGAGGTGATCGAGTTGATCGAGGTGTTGAATCCCCGGTTTCTGATATTTTCCAAATCGATGATCTTTTTCAGATTTTCCCGAATATTGACGGGATCGTACTCTTCCGGATCGATCTCGGCACGCAGGCCTTCGATGCGGTCCATCAGGCTCTTGGCGAAGAAGGTATAGCGTTTGCTCTTGGGATCGTCCTTGTCGTCGGAGGTGTACGTCTCCACCCTCTTCATCTTCTCAAAGAGGATTTCGCCGTCGGACAGCTCTTCCCGACCCTCGTCGATGATCTGCTCTTTCATGTTCTCGATCTCGCGATCGATAAGGTCCAGAATGTGTTTGGAGAGCATATCCTTGATCAGATATTCCACCGTGACCTGGTAGTGGAAGATCGGGCTGATCAGCTCGGAATCGAGGATGTTCACCGACAGCTTGACGTCGGAAACGCTCTTGGGCTTGTAGTTGCTGTCCTTGAAGGAACATTTTATGATAGAGTAAGCGTTCTGTCCGCGGACAAAGGCGCCGACATCGGTTTTCTGCCGCAGCAGACTGTTGGTCAGGGTCTCCAGGTCGTTCACACCGCGCTGGATATGTCCGTGGAGGTGACCGTACATGTTGACGATCGATTTCTCGATCTCACCGGTGTTGAACTTGTCCATACCGCCGATCTGATCGAGCAGGGCGGCGATCTCCTTGGGAGTGTAGCGGGCCAGGGTCTGCATCTCTTCCTTGTCTACGAAGTTCCTGACCTTCTTCACCATCTCGTCTTCAGCCGTTACCGAGTAGCGGTTGAACATGTTCTGGTAGTTCTGGTTGTAGTAGTTGTAGATCTTCTCCTTCAAACCACCCATTACATCCAGTCGCTCGAGGACCTGGGGGGGCAATTTGGCGGTTATATGGTTCATGACCTTGTCGACTTCTTCGCTGAGGAGCAGATCAACCTCCGCCTGCTGATCGCGAAACTCCTGGGCCAAGGAGTTACGAGACCCTACGGCGCTTGGTTTCTCCGGATGAAAAACATTCGGGCTTTTGGGTAAATCTATACTAGCCATGGTTATTCTCCTTCGTTTTGAGATCTTGATATAAATTATTCACACCTAGATCAAAATGTAAAGCATAATTTTTTTTTTTCACTTCCATTTTAAAAAAATATGGTGCATGCTGGAATAGGTAGCAATTGTGGTTGTCCCGCAACTG
>JAGLQP010000212.1 GCA_023136785.1 Spirochaetales bacterium | reverse complement strand
TCGGGTTTCACGCCTTCATTCGTACGGTTGTTGGTTTTCTCTATGGCCTGACCGAGGGAAGCATTTTTGTCGACCCGATTCTTATGCCTGTGATCCTGATAATTATCGCCACTCTGTTTAAGGCTCTGATCTCCTCCCTCCTGGTGGCGTTTCTATCGATATCCGCGGCGGGGTTCGGCGTGTTCGCCGGCCCTCTGTGGATCGAGCTGGGGTACAACGCTGTGCTGGCGCCCTTCCTGTTCGGGCTGCTGGGCCTGCTCAAATCTCTCAAACCGCGGGATAAAGAGCGAATATGAGACCGGACCGAAGCTCGGTTTCCTCCACAAAGTCGAGTGCCCGAGTAAAGCGCCGGGCTATCGCCCTTGGGGCGATCGTTTCTCTTGTATTCGCATTGCTCGCGGGGCAATTGTTTTACCTGCAGGTTATCCGCGGCTGGGAGTTCAAACGGAGAGCGCGAGCCGTGGCCCGGCGCCAACTGCCGATCCCTGCGCAGCGGGGTGAGATCTTTGACCGCCACTACGATTTCCCGCTGGTTGTCAACCAGGACTCCTTCGCCGTGGATGTGATTCCCGGCGAGGTGCCGGAGGAGAAGCGAAAAGAACTTTTCCAGCGGATCGCTTCCACACTTGATATATCCGTGGAGGACATCGAAAAGAAGGTCCCGCCGAGGTACTACCACCTCTATCAGCCCATAGAACTCAAAGGAGGAGTGGGTTTCGAAACTGTCGCCTATTTGGCCGAGCACCTGGCCGGTTTCCCCGGAGTAACTTGGCACAACAAGCCCATCCGCAATTATCTGGCCAAGGGGTCCCTGTCCCACGTGATCGGATATGTTGGCGACATCAGTCGAGAAGAAATTCAGGTACTGTACAACCAGGGGTACAGCTTCGGTGCGGTGCTCGGCAAGAGCGGGGTGGAGAAGCAGTACGATCTTCTTCTCCGGGGAAGAGACGGCACCCGTTTCCGAATGGTCGACGTCCGGGAGAAGTATCTCAAGGGTAGAACGGAGGAGGATATCCCCCCCGAACCCGGGAAGAATCTTGTGCTGACCATCGACAGGAGGCTTCAGCTTCTCTGCGAGAAAGCTCTTGGGGAGAGGATCGGATCGGTGGTGGTCCTGAAACCCACCACCGGAGAAATATTGGCCATGGTCTCCTACCCCTACTACGATGCGAATCTGTTTTTCGCCGAGAAGGGATCCAGGGAGTTTACCCGGTTGTCCCTGGATCCTACTTTTCCTTTCATCAACAGGGCCATCCAATCCTCCTACCCCCCCGCTTCGGCTTTCAAGATGGTTATGTCCACCGCGCTGGTCGAGGAGGAGGTGTTTCCCCTCACCCGGAAGATCACCTGCAACGGGCAGATCTTCTACGGAGATCGGATCTTTCACTGTCATCTGCGCAAGACCGGGCACGGACCGCTGGAATTTTTCGGCGGCCTTGCCGAGTCCTGCGATGTCTATTTCTACTCAGTCGGAGACGAACTGGGGGTCGAGCGGATCGTGTACTATTCCCGGGAGTTCGGTTTGGGACAGCGCAGCGGTATCGATCTTCCCGGGGAGACTCAAGGATTTCTTCCCACTCCCGAGTGGAAGCAGCGTACTCAAGCCATGATTTGGCTCGGCGGTGATACCCTGAACATTTCCATCGGACAGGGCTATCTCCTGGTCACTCCCATTCAGATGGCCAACATCGTATCCATGATCGTGAACGAGGGAAAGGTGTTTCGACCTCACGTACTCAAGGAGGTCCGGGATCCCGTGACCGGCGACCTGACCCGGGAGGTCGAACCTGAGCTCCTGCGAGTTACCCCCATCCGCAAGGAAACCTTTGCAATCGTTCAAAAGGCGCTGCGCGGAGTGGTGACCGAGGGAACGGCGAAAGTGGTGCTGACCACCGAGGCGGTAGAGGTTGCCGGCAAGACGGGAACCGGAGAGGTGGGTTTTGAAGACCGATGGCATTCCTGGTTCGCCGCCTACGCTCCCTATCAGACCGACGATCCCGACGAACGGGTGGTGGTCGTTGTTATGGTAGAGGCGGAGAATGAGTGGGAGTGGTGGGCACCCAAGGCGGCCAATGTGATCTTCCAGGGTACTTTTGCGGGTCAAACTTACGAGGAGGCGGTGGAAACGATCAGACCGTGGTGGTACATCCTGCAGCAGCGGGAAGCCGAAGCGGCCGCCCTCCAGGCTGGCGGTGACGAGGCCGGCGGTACCGCCCTCCCTGGCTCCGCCGGCACCTCGGCATCCTTGGCTCAGGAAACACGATGAAGCGGGTATCCCTTTTCGCCTTTGATTTCATGCTTCTCGGCGCGACCCTGATCCTGATAGTCGTGGGAACGCTTTTTATCTACTCCAGCGGGATGAGCTTCACGGGAATGCAGCTCTCCAACGAGTACATGAAGCAATTGATCTGGGCCGGCAGCGGTCTGCTTCTGATGATTGGCGCGATCCTCATCGATTATCACCGTTTGCGGAGCATCTCCATGTACCTGTACGGGCTGACTGTTCTTCTGCTGCTGGTCACGTCCTTTGTCGGCCGGGAGGTCCATGGCGCCCGTTCCTGGATTGGGGTCGGAGAGTTCGGGATCCAGCCATCGGAGTTTGCCAAAGTCACTACAATCATCTTCCTGGCCGGCTACTTCACCGGCATAGGCAAGGGAGTGAGGGAACTTCCCCGTTTTCTGCTCGGGTTGACAATCGTGCTGCTGCCGATCGGCCTGATCCTGCTTCAGCCGGACATGGGCACCGCTCTCGTGTACATCCCCATCTTTGCCTTCATGGCGTTCATTGCCGGGGCCAGGCTGCGCCATATTCTGTTCTTGATAACAGCGGGAGTGCTCGCAATCGTGTTTGCCGTGCTGCCCCTATATGAAAAGTGGATTCTCGGCAGGGAGGCGAGCCTGCTGTCCATGATTACCAACTTTCAGGCTGCCAAGTTTTTTCTCGCAGCTCTGCTGTTGATCGTACTGCTTTCCGCCTGGGGATTCTGGGGTTTCAAACGAAGGTACTTCTACTGGATCCTGTATCTCAGCTCACTGCTCCTGGTCATTAATATCGGGGCACTCCTGGTCTTGCGGGCGCTCAGGGAATACCAGATCATGCGCCTCATCGTGTTTCTCAACCCACGGGTGGACCCGCAGGGAGCGGGGTGGAACCTGATCCAGTCGGTAACCGCCGTGGGGTCGGGCGGATTTGCGGGGAAAGGAACCTTTCAGGGTACCCAGAGCCACTATCAGTTCCTTCCCCAGCAGAGCACGGATTTCATCTTTTCTATCTTGGCGGAGGAGTGGGGGTTCCTCGGCGGCCTGCTGGTGTTCTCCCTGTTTCTGGTGATTCTGCTCAGGGGGATTCGCATCCTGTACATCGCCCGGGACGATTACGCCATGTGCGTCGGAGCGGGGATTGTCGGGATGATCTTCTTTCACGTTGTTGTGAGCATCGGCATGGCCATGGGGATCATGCCGATCACGGGCATCCCCCTGTTTTTTCTCTCCTACGGGGGCTCATCTCTCTGGACCGGACTGATCTCCATCGGTTTGCTGCTCAACATCTACTTGAGACGTTACGGCCGCTAAAAAAAAGGAGAGTAGTGTAAGAGCCAAGCTGCCGAGGGGAATAGTGTACGGTGATGGATAATCCTCTTTTATCGAAGATCGAGACCTCGAAAAGTCTGCCCACACTTCCCCATATCCTGTTGCAGCTGATCGATATCTGCAACAGAGAGGACAAGGGGATCAGGGATCTCATCAAGATCATCAACCAGGATCCGTCGATCAGCGAGCGATTGCTGCGCCTGGTCAACTCCGCCTACTACAGCCTGAAACAGAAGATTACCTCGATCGATCAGGCCTTGCTCCTGCTGGGCATGGAAGCGGTGAAAAACATAGCCATCAGCTCCTCGGTGTATCAGGTCTTTCACCGGCCGAGCAGGAAATCCACCTTCAACCTCAAGCTGTTCTGGTGGCACTCCTTGAGCTGCGGCGCGGTAGCCCGCAGATTGGCGCTCAAAATGCAGTACCCGAACCCGGATGAAGCCTTTCTGTCCGGATTGATGCACGACATCGGCAAGATCGTGCTCTGGGTTAATTTCGAAGAGGAGTATGGAAAGATTCTGAAAGTTTCAGCCTCCAGAACGGTAGAGCTCCTGAAAGGCGAACAAGCCCTGGGGCTGACCCACGCCGAAGCAGGGGCTTGGCTGATTCGCCGCTGGGATCTTCACTCCTTCATGCCCGACGCCCTTTTGTATCATCACGACCCGCCGGATCGGGTGATCCACTCCTCTCCGCTGGTCCAAATCGTGTATGTGGCAAATCGTCTCTGCCCGATAGTTTCGCAGGAGCAGGATGAGGGGTTGACCGTCGGCATGCAGGTGTTGGGACTGAAGAGGC
>JAGLQP010000211.1 GCA_023136785.1 Spirochaetales bacterium | reverse complement strand
CGGACCGGACATGGCGGAGGTGGAAGATCTGGTGCGGGTGGACCCCGCAATTCGGGGAATGTGGTGCGTGCCCAAGTACAGCAACCCTTCAGGAGCGGTGTACTCCGAGGAAACCGTGGAGCGTCTGGCCTCGATGAAAACAGCGGCGGCGGATTTCCGCATCCTCTGGGACAACGCCTACACCGTCCACCATCTGGGCGGCGGGCCGGCCCGACTGAAGAATATTCTGGAGACGTGCAAGAAGTCGGGGAATCCGGACAGGGTGCTGATCTTCGGCTCCACCTCCAAGGTGTCTTTTCCCGGAGCAGGAATCGCGGTCATGGCAGGCAGCGGGAACAACGTGGAGTGGGTGCGGGGACGGTTGTTTTTCCAGACTATCGGACCGGACAAGATAAATATGCTGCGCCACGTGCTATATTTTAAGAATATGAAGGGGATCCTGGATCACATGGACAAGCACGCCCGTATCATTGCCCCGAAATTTCAGGCTGTCCAGGAGATCCTGGAGCGAGAGCTCGGCGGCAAGGACGTGGCCACCTGGACCGAACCGCAAGGAGGGTATTTCGTCAGCCTGGACACCAGACCGGGCCGCGCCGCTGCGGTCGTAGCTCTGGCCGGTGAGCTGGGAGTAAAGTTCACAAAAGCCGGCGCCACCTGGCCTTACGGCAAGGATCCCCACGATTCCAACATCCGCATTGCTCCCACCCTGCCCTCGTTGGAGCAGATCCGCACTGCTGTAGAAGTGCTGGCGGTGTGCATCCAACGGGTCAGCATGGTAGACTCTGCATGAAGGCAGTCGGCAGGATCCTGCTCGCTCTGATCGTATTCGGGTTGGGCGGCACGTTTTTTGCCCAAGGGGAAAGCGTTACGATCCTGCGACCTAAGGTGTTTCCCGAATCCTCCGAGCACAGAGCACTCATCAACAAGATCGTGCAGTGGTCTGTGGCGAGGGCCAACGACTTGTACGGGAACTACATCAACGTCGACTACAATCAGAGAGGGCAGCGGGCCGATTACTCGGTTCAGGTAAATGCCTATTTTTCCGATACGAGCAGCAACCTGAACGTTCAGGTAGTCCGGAATCGGGATGGAGCTGAAAGCGCAGGTGTACCCATTCTTGGCGAGATCACGGCGCAAAGCGCAATCCACCTGGCGAACACTATTTTCTACCAGTGGAGCTCCTTTCACGATTACCTCGCTCGGGAGACCACTGAACCTCCGGAGTATGTAGAGGAGATACCTCTCGACCTGATTTCCCAGTCTTTGTTCGGGATGAACAGCATGCTTGCCCCGTGGTCCGTGGCTGTCAAAGCCGATTCCAATATCCTGATCGGAACCTCGACCGTCTGTCTGGAGATGGACAGATACTTCCGCGTACTCGATCAGCCCGGCAGGGAACTGTACGACAACGGAGAGTATGGCTACGCCAATATCGTTGCCGTGACCCCGGCGGGCACAACTTTTTTCAAAAACCTCAGCAGCGGCAAGGTCATCAAATGGTTCGGCAGCGGCATAAAACCACAGAGCTGGAAGATTGGACCTGAGTTCCTGGGCTCCTTCACCGCCCTGCCGGACGGGAGTGCCCTGGTGGCCCACGCCGGGCAGCAACAAACCCTGCGGCTCAAAGACAGAAGGCCTACGGAGGTGGAGTTCCTCACCAAGCCGGATCTGTACTACAGTGCCATGGCAGCCGGTCCGGATGGAAACATCTGGATCTTTTCAACCGCAGAACGAAGAGTACGGATCTATACAACGGAGGGGCAGCTGGTCGATTCGATCATTCCACTCTCCCCGGAGCAACCGGTTCCGACTCAGATCGCGGTGTACCCCGACGGTAGTTTTCTCTTCTTCGCTCAAGGGTGGCTGTACCGCTTCCGAGGCAACGGTGTTCCCCTGTGGCGTACCAAAGAGTTGCTCGGACCCGATGAATTCGCTTCCCTCAACCATGCCTGGGTTGCCCCGGATCCAAAGACCGGTCTGATCTATCTGACCGATGTCCAGGGCAGACGCATCATCAAACTCCTGGACAGAGCCTACAGCGAAGAACTGGGGATCAGCAATGATATTGAACAGGAGTTGATCCAGCACAACAATCGCCTAGCCCGGAATCCGGATGACCTGAAGGCGCTCATCGCCAAGTCCGAAATCTACGAACGGCTCGGTTCCATCGAAATGGCCCGCTCTATGTGGGAAAAAGTCCTGGAGGTTGACCCCTCCTCCGCCGAAGCGCAGGGGAAATTGGACGGTTTCGAGCTGGCCCGGCTCAAGATCCGGGCAGCCGAACTGGAGGCAAAAACCCGTTCAATCCTCGATTCCCTGGGACCGGAATCGGCCAGAGTACCCTACAGCCAAACCATGCAGCTGTACGAGAAGATCCTCAGTCTGGACCCCGGTGATCGAGAGATCCAAGGGAAGCGAAGGGATCTGAAAATCATATTCGATGAGAGCCAGAGACGAATCACCATAACCGCGGCCAAGATCGACGATCTCTTTCCCTCGTTGATGCAAGCGTACCGCACCCATCCGGTCGGCACGGTAACGGTTCGCAATGTTCTGGATGAAGAGGTCAGAGATCTGAAGGCGAGCCTGTTCATCGAAGGCTACATGGATTTCCCGACGGAATCCGCATCCCTGCCCCGACTGAAGGCCAAGGGCGAGGCAACCCTGGATCTCAAGGTGCTGTTCAACACGTCGGTGTTCAATCTGCAGGAAGACCTGCCGGTCCAGGGGAAGATCGAGGTCAGCTACCAGACCGCACGGGGAGAGCAGAAGACATCCAAAGTCGAGGCGCTCATGCTGTACAGAAAAACAGCGCTGGTGTGGGACGACTCGGCCAAGCTGGCCTCCTTCATCATGCCCAACGAAGAGATCGTCAGCACATTCGCCCACCGGGTGTCCGACATCGAGGAGGTGAAAAAAAAGTATCGTATGGCCAGCCGTCTGTTCCGTGGCATCCGGGTCTGCGACGCCCTGGGCACCTACGGCATTGCCTACGTCGAGGACCCCGACTCACCCATATCGAGAGTTCTAGGCAAGACCGCGGTCGTGGATACGGTTCGTTTTCCCCGCACCACCCTTCTGATACAGTCCGGGGACTGCGACGATACTTCGGCGCTGCTCGGCTCCCTGCTCGAATCGGTAGGGGTGAGCACCGCCATCATGACTTCCCCGGGACATGTATTCCTGGCCTTCGACACCGGAGAACCCAAAGAAAATCTTTGGCTGTTCACCCATCGAAACCTGGAAGCGATCTCCCACCAGGGCACGGTCTGGCTTCCCGTGGAAACGACGATACTCGAAGAGGGATTCCTATCGGCCTGGAAAACGGCCTCGGATCTGGTACAGAAACACCGAGGCAAGATAGAGTTCCTGCCCGTGGGGGAGCAGCGAAACCGCTATCCGCCCCTCCCCCTTCCGGCTACCAACCTGAGCGTATTCGAGCCCCCGGATCAGGAGATCGGCGTTCTCTTCTCGCAGTCCATCGACGCGATCGAGGACACTCTGTACAGAGACAGCCTGAATCTCCTTCAGGACAAACTTCGAGGCGAAGGGGGAACCCGGGCCGTGCGTCTGCGCAATCAGATCGGGGTATTGCACGCCCGCTTCGGCAAGGACGGAGAAGCGGAAGCGGAGCTGTCCCGCTGTTTGTCCGAAGATCCCGATTATATTGCCCCGTATCTCAACCTGGCCAACCTGAAGATGGTACGGGGTGAATTGGAGGAAGCAGCGAAGGTAGCCCGGGCAGGCCTCGAGCGCAATCCCGATTCGGCCCTTCTCAACGTGTTCCTGGCCCTCTACCACAGCCGCAAGGGCGAGCCGAGCCGTGCCTCGGCGTATCTGGACAAGGTGCTCAAGCGCTCTCCGGAGCTGGCCCGGCGCTACAGCTATCTTGCAGATAGTTCTTCGGCTCAAAGAAGGGCTGGATCAAGCCGAGGGGCCGCCGCAGAAGAGCTGTCCCTGATCTGGGATTCCGGCGAGTAGGTACAGGAACCACACCTACCAGTCGATCAGCCGCCGCTGCCCCTTCAACGCCCGGATATCGGTGACGTCCTGGCTCACTTCCACCACTCCACGGTATTCACCCTCCCGGTCGTAGACAGCAAAGTAGCGGATATGGATGAAGCGGTCCTTGAGAGTCAGCCAGAACTCGGCCTGATCCTTTTCTTTTTTCTTGAAGCTGTCGAGTATCTTTTCCACGACATGTACACTGGCCGGGGGATGGCAATTCTGGACCGCCCGCCCGATCACCGCGGGGCTCCGGGGAAAGATACGCTCCCTCCCCTGAGAGTAATAACGTACCCTGTCCTTTTCATCCACGTAGGTAACATCGAGAGGAAGGTTCTTCAACATGAGATTGACCTGTTCCAGGTTGAGCTTGCCTACATCCAGGGGCATCTCCGCCGGGCTGCGAGCCCCGCTATCATCCTGACCGGTGGCCCTC
>JAGLQP010000210.1 GCA_023136785.1 Spirochaetales bacterium | reverse complement strand
CCCAGTGCGGCGGCAAATCCGGAGTTCATCAACACGACGATGAAGCTCACCCCCCACACTCCGGTGAGGGTGGCAATCTGAACGAGGGTGGTGAACTGATACTGAGTGGTACCCCAGAAGCCCCAGGGATATCCCAGGAAGCCGACCGAGCGAAGATACTCGAAGGCGATCCAGGCCATGGGCAGAATCAGGAAACCGATACGCCGGAGATTCTTGTACAGCCAGAGGGTGGGAATAAGAAAAAGCACATAGAAGAGGAGAAACACAAGAGTCACGAGCTGCAACGTGACCAGGCTGTAGGTACCGAGCCAGAAGTTCAGAAGCATGGTCTGCAGCAGGCCGTAGGTTAGGCCATAGATTACACCCCAGCCCAGTGAGTTGGCCTGAAACACGAGCAGCAGAGGAACCAGAGCAACGAAGGCAATGTAGCCGAGACCTTCCAGGCTGAAAAAAGAAGGAAAGGAAACAACGGCGAGCAGGACGGAGAGCAGGACAATAGGCAGGGCCCAGCGGGATAGGGCCGATGCAAAGCCGGATGCCCGCCTGATGCGCCAGAACAGGTAGAAGAAGGCATTCACCAGGAGCAGGGGGCCGAATTTGACGGTTGCGGCCAGGCGCTCCTGCCGCGTATCCAGAGCGAGCCGCACGGCTCCACCGCTGGCCATGAAGCGCTGAATGTAGTCCATGTTGGCATTCAGAGCATAAATATAGGCAAACAGATACAGCAACAGGCAGAGCACGAACAGGACCTCGGGAACTCTGTACAACCCGGCAGGATTTGAGCCGGTCTTCCGTGCCCTGGAGGGAACGCCGATCAGGAGGAGGCCACATACCAGATGGGCCAAGAGGATGGCCGCGTACAGATAATCGGAGTAGGTGAGGGCATCCAGAGAAGGTAGTGCGTAGGGACCCCGGTACAGCAGTGCGCTCAAACCCAGAGTTACCGCTACATAGACAAAACCCATGGCACCCCCCTACTGCCGCGCCGGCAGCGCTATTCGATCAGAAAACGGAAGTGGCGTTTTTTCCCCGCCCGAATCAGGATCTCCTCTCTGTCCGCATAGCTTTCATCGAGGCGAAAGTCTACCGAATCTATCACTTCGCCCTCAAGGTAGGCGCCGCCCTGGCTGACCAGCCTGCGGGCTTCCCCATTGGAGGAACACAGCCCGGCCCGGACAAACAGCTCCAGGATTCCCACTCCCTTGCCGAACTCATCCCGCTTCAGCGGCGCCGAAGGAACGCTTTCCTTGTCCGTATCCCCGTCGCCGTAGAACACGGCTCGGGATGCGGAACGGGCGCTTTCAGCTTCCTCCTTCCCGTGGACGATCGAGGTCAGCTCCATGGCCAGCCTCTCCTTGGCCGTATTGATCTCCCGGCCCTGCAAGCGCCCCAAAGAGCGCACCTCTTCGATCGGAAGGTAGGTAAACAGACAGAGCAGTTTTTCCACATCAGCATCCGGCACGTTCAGCCAGTACTGGTAGAACTCGTACGGGGGAACCAACTCGGGATCGAGAAACAGGGCGCCTTTCTCCGTCTTTCCCATCTTCTGTCCGTCCGCCCGAGTTACCAGGGGCGTGGTCAGGGCAAAGGCTTCGGCCCTTTCCACCCGGCGAATCAGATCCATTCCGGCAACGATGTTGCCCCACTGATCGTCCCCGCCCATCTGTAATCGGCACCCCTGGCGCTGATACAGCACCAGATAATCATAGGCCTGGAGGATCTGGTAGTTGAACTCGATGAAGGACAACCCCGTATCCAGCCTCATCTTGTAGGTCTCGAAGCTCAGCATGCGGTTGACGGAAAAATGCCTGCCGATCTCCCGCAGAAATTCGATATAATTCAGGTCCGCCAGCCAATCTTCGTTGTTGAGCATCAGCCCGTCGGAGAAATCGAGGAAACGGGAAATCTGCGCACGGAAGCGATCCGCATTGGTCTTGATGGTCTCGATCGGCAGGATCTTCCTCATCTCCGTCTTCCCGGAAGGATCGCCGATACGGGATGTGCCGCCGCCGATCAGGGCGATCGGCCGATGCCCGGCCCTCTGCAGGTGAGCCATGGCGAAAAGCTGCACCATGTGTCCGACATGAAGGCTCGAGGCTGTTGGATCGAAACCGATGTAGAACGTGACCTGTTCCTGGTCGAGAAGTTTGGCCAGTCCCTCTTCATCCGAGCATTGGCTGACGAAACCCCTCTCTTTAAGTACCGCAAATGCTCCCGGCATCAATCCACCCTCCTGTACTCCCTGACGGCCTGACGGATCCGCTCGGGCAGCTCGACGATGGGCACCCGCACCTGTTCCATCGTGTCCCGGTAGCGCAGGGTAACGGTGCGATCATCTTTGCTCTGGTAATCGATGGTTACCCCGAAGGGAGTACCGATCTCGTCCTGGCGGCGGTATCGCCGCCCGATCGCCCCACCCTGATCGTAGAAGGTGGTAAAGTCCTCCCTCAGATCCCGGGCAACCTCCTGAGCCAGTTCGGCAAGCCCGTCCTTCTTGACCAGGGGAAACACCCCGACGGTCACCGGTGCCAGTTCAGGGTGCAGGCGCATCACCACCCGTTTCTCTCCCTCAACCTCCTCCTCGTCGTAGGCATCGGCGAGGACCGTAAGAACGGTTCGGGTCAGACCCGCCGAGGTTTCTATCACATAGGGGATGTAGCGCTCCCCGCCACGTAGATCGTCGAGGTAGGTCAGATCCTTCTTGGAGTATTCCATGTGGCGGCGCAGATCGTAATCGGTCCGATTGTGGATTCCTTCCAACTCCCTCCAACCGAAGGGGAACTCGTACTCGATGTCAAAGGCGATCTTGGCGTAGTGGGCCAACTCGTCGGGGCCGTGCTGGTGGAAACGCATACGGGTTTCCCGGATTCCCATCTTCTCGTAGAACTCGAAGCGCTCCTGCTTCCACTGCTCGAACCACTTGCCGTCCTCGGAGGGGTGGATGAAGAACTGCATCTCCATCTGCTCGAACTCGCAGGTGCGGAAGATGAAGTTCTTGGTCGTGATTTCATTGCGAAAGGCCTTGCCCACCTGGGCGATTCCGAAAGGAACACGCATACGAGCGGTCTGAACCACGTTTTTGAAGTTCACATAGATGCCCTGAGCCGTTTCCGGGCGCAGGTACACCAGGAAAGCGTCGCTCTCCACCGGCCCAACATGAGTCCTGAACATGAGATTGAACTGCCGCGGATCGGTAAGCTCTCCCCCGCACTCGGGGCAGCTGTGGGTCTCCATGTTCTGCTTGGGGATCTGATCGGCTCGGAAGCGCTGCTTGCATTTCTTACAGTCCACCAGGGGATCGGTAAAACTCTCCACATGACCTGAGGCTTCCCAGACCCTCGGATGCATCAGAATCGAAGCATCCAAACCGACGATATTCTCGTGCAGCTGGGTCATTTCCCGCCACCAGAAATTTTGTACCCGATTTTTCAGCTCGACCCCCATCGGTCCGTAATCCCAGGCCGAGGCCAAACCACCGTAGATCTCGCTAGATTGATAGATGAATCCCCTCCTCTTGCAGAGGGAGACCAAAGTTTCCATCGGTACCATCGATTCCATTAGGATCCTTCCAACTTCCGAAGTGCGTCTTGTAATCGTATCAGTGTCTTTTCCACACCCAGCGCCCGTATCGACTCGAATAGAGGCGGAGATACTCTGCTGCCGGTCAAGGCCACCCGCACCGGCATGAGCAGATCCCCCAGCTTCACACCCAGGGCTTCCGCTGTCTTACGGAAGCGCTTCTCGTTGTCCTCGTCGGAGCGTTTGTCAAACTCCTCCAGCAAGGCGCACACCTGCCGCAGGACCTCTGCGGTCCTGCCCTGATCGAGCCGCCCCGGGATCAGTTCCTCGACCGGTGGAGTCTGCACCTCTTCGAAGAGGAAGCGCACCAGGTTGCCCACATCGGAGAGCACGGTCAGCCTCTCCTGAACCAGGGGAAGCAGACGCTCCAGCAAATCAAGCTCATCCTCCGACGGCTTGTCCCCGATCCAGCCGCTGTCCCGAAGATAGGGCAGCAAAAGCTCCGCCAGGCGTTCGGGGGAGGTCTTCCTGATGTACATGCCATTGAACCAATCCAGCTTCTTGTAATCGAATACCGCCGGGGCCTTGTTCAGCCTGTCGAGGGAAAAGAGCTCCTGCAGCTCCTGCAGGGAAAAAAACTCCCGGGAATCGTCGAAGCTCCAGCCCAGCAAGGCAATATAGTTGACTACGGCTTCCGGGAGGTACCCCCGTTCCTTGAATTCGAAAACCCTGGTGGCGCCGTGGCGCTTGGAGAGCTTTTGTCCATCCTCCCCTAAAACCATGGGCAGATGGCAGTATTGGGGAGGCTCCCAGGCAAAGGCCGCGTACAGCAGAGCGTGCAAAGGCATCGAAGGCAGCCACTCCTGGGCCCGCATGATGTGGGTGATCTCCATGAGATGATCGTCGACGACATTTGCCAGGTGATAGGTGGGAA
>JAGLQP010000021.1 GCA_023136785.1 Spirochaetales bacterium | reverse complement strand
GGCTGTCCTGGGTCACGTTGGGAACGATGGCATGCTCGAAGCTGACGCTCACCCCCCCCAACCAACGGCGGCCGAGCAGCCAGGGCTCCTCGAAGCTCAGGGAGATCATCTGACGAAGCGTAGACAGTTCCGCATTCACGCCCAAGGATTGTCCCTTGCCGAGGAAATTGTTCTCCTCCCACTTGAGCATCCCCGAGATCGGGTAGTCTCCACCGGCGAACATGATCCCGAAGTTGATGTTGGCGGTGCTCCCCTCCTCCACATTGATCACCAGATCCATCAATCCTTCCGCGCTCCCCGGAGGCGTCTCCGGCTGCACCGCTGTGAAGTACTGTAGGTTGTAGAGGTTGCGCAGCCCCTGGAGCACCTTGGCCTTACTGAAAATGTCTCCCTCCTCGAAGGGAAGCTCCCGGTAGATCACGTAGTCCTTGGTTTTTTCGTTACCCTTGATGATGATGTTCTCTATGTGCGCCCTGTCCGTTTCCACGATGTGAATCGTGTAGGAGATCTCCTGTTTCTTTACGTCCCGTTGCTCCTCCCGGTTGATTATGTTGAAGATGTATCCATTTTCATAATACAGATCCGCTATTCGTTGAGTGTCCGCCTCGAGCCTGATCTTATCCAGTACTTTTCCCGGTTGCTGGCGAACCAGCTCCTGCAGAGCCTCATCGGCAAAAATTGCGTTCCCCTCGAAATCCATACCGCCGTAGGTCCACTGCTGGCCCTCATCGATATAAATCGTGATACTCAGGAAATTCTTGCCCTTCTCTTCATCCCGTTCGATGGTGCGCTGTACCTCCTCGATCTTGGCATCGATATAGCCCCGCTCGGCGTAGTAATCGAGAATTCTCTGCTGATCCTCCTCGAATTTCAACTCCTGGAACACGCCGCTGGAAAACAAGGATTGGGGCTTGGTCTTCATCTGTCGTCTCAGGGTTCCTTCGGAGGCGAAGCTGTTCCCCGAAAAGATGATCGACTTGATCGCCGTCTGCGCCCCTTCATTGATGATGAACTTGACGATCACCGTATTTTCTTGTTCCCCGGATTCGAGGACTGTCTTCACCGAAGCATCGATATATCCCTTTTCCAGGTAGAGCTCCGTTATGGCTTGGGCATCGAGATCGGCCTGGATTTCCGTCACCATATCCCCCACGGCGATCAGAACATTATCTAGTATTTCCCTCTTGCGCAGACGCCTGTTTCCCTCCAACACTACCTCTTCCACTGTTGGCTTTTCTTGCACCGTGAACTCGATGATCACGCTCTCGCGAGCATCGTCTCCTGGTTCGGCATTGGCTTCGATCGATTCGAAATAATCGAGGGCGTAGAGGGTTTCTTGGATCTCCCAGAAAACTTCCAGACTGAACTCCGTGCCGATATAGGGCCGTACCAGGGGCAGCAGCTCGTTCTCGGAAACTGTATCCAGTCCGATGAAGGTGAAATCCGCAATCGGTTTCCCCATGTACCACTCTTCTTGAGCCGACAGGGGCAAGGCACAGAGAATAAAAACAAGAGCAAGCAGCAGGCCTGCACAACGCCGGCCGCGACGATCGCACGGATAGTTCGTATAGGTGTCGATGTGTGCTGTCATGTTCGCGTTAGCTCCTGGTCTGCTCAATACGAGTATTTCCAGCTCAACCCGATGCTGTTGTCGGAAAGGAACAGGTTTTCGGGATGGGTGGGTGTAAATGTCCATTCGAGCAGAAAGAAGGGGGTTACCCACTCCAAGTTCAGCTCTCCCTCCGTTCTGATGTTGCTCGAGCTGGTAAGTTCGTCCACATTCTGAAACCGCACCAAAGCCTCGAGAAACAGATCGGTTCCCAGATACTTTCCAAGAGTCAGGGTAGTATTGTCAAGGGGATTAAAGCTATTCTCCACCAAATTCTCTCCCCGAATCTTGCCTATTAGAACATTTTGCAGGAACTGAGTGCGAACGGTGAACATATCCAGGTTCAGAACTTCCCGGACGGCCCTCTCGAAAGGCGTTAGGATGCCGAACTGCCCGATAATGTCGCTGGTCAACATCACGGCGGCCGTCCCAAAATCTGTCTGTCCGAAGCGATTGAGAATCGTGCCGCCGATCAGGTTTAGGATCTCCACATCCGGCCGCGAGGGTTCGGAGTAAAATCGGGGGGAAAACAGGCTGAGTTTGTTGTTTACCTCGAGAAAGATCTTGATCTCTTCGTTGTTGAAGTCCCTCTCCCGAATTTCAGCCAGGGCGTAGATCCACGGATCAAACTCGTCCAAGGTCTCTTTAAAAGCGATGCTTCCCTGTTTCAGATAGAAACTGCGGTCGAAGTAGAACACCTCGCCTCCCCGAATCTCTACCTCCCCTTCCATGAAAAACTCACCCGTTTCCTCATTGATGTAGATCGCTACCTGCTCCCCCTGTCTGGCATAGGTACGGACGATCGGAAAGTTTATAGCCGGCCAGTAAAACTCCACGCGTCTACCCGTCGATATGTCTATATCCACAGACAGGGGAAGCGCTGGTCGTACCTCCGATACGGGTTGGTCCCTTTCCTTACGCTGAAGGGCTATCCTGCAGGAGTTCGCCCGAATCTTTCCGTCCAGGCGGGTCGTTGTCGAGTCGGATCGTACTCGAACCGCGCCGGTTGCATAGCCATCCACAAAGACCGTATCAAAGGGGTAACTGACGTGAACTCCGGGATACTCTTCGACGTAGAAAATCAGCTCAACCCCTTCCGGTCTCCAGTGATCGATGTAGAAGAATCCCTCACCTTCGATTTTCGTATCTCCACTGAACGAGGTGGTGCGGGGCAAAGTGAAGTTTTTCCCATCGAAAATAAGACGGGCGTTGAGCGGCTTGACCGTGTCGGGGGAAAGGGAAAACTCTAGTTCGGCATTAGACACATCCAGATAACCGATCCAATCGGGGTCGTTGATCGGACCGACGATACGCAGAGCTCCTTGAGCGCTTCCCGTGGTAAAGGTAAAAATGTCGGTTGCCGGGGTCATCGTGTTGATGATCCGCATGTCCAGGGCAGTGATGGTGAAATCCGATTTCAGCTGGTTCCGCAGGACCGTTCCCCGTGCCCTACCCTGTATCGGCAGAGGTTCGAGAAGATTCAGGGTGAAACTCCCGTCCCGGCCGATCGTACCGTGAATCGACTCGCTCGGACCGCCGTCGAAGGAAAGAACACCCCCCTCGCCCTGGAGGCTGACCAACCACTGCGGCACGCTGCGGTCGTCCACGGTTATATCGCTCAAGGTAAGCAGACCGTTTATGTCGTTCTCCAGAACTCTGTCCAGGGTCAACGGCCAGGGAAGCCCGCCGATGCTTCCCCGTAAATCAACCTGTAAATTTACGATCTGCTCAAAGTATTCGGCCCGGTAGCGGGATTGGAATTCAAAGGCTCCGCTCTCGATATCGAGATTACCCCTGACCCCTTCGATTCTGTGTCTGAGAAAAGAAACATTCAGGGAACTGAGTTCAACCGATTCTTCCGTGTAGGTAGCACTCAACTCCAATCCCAAGGGGTCAAGGTTCAGCCTACCGTCGTTCAGGGAGAGGACAACCTTCAGATCCGGCCTCGGCCGAGTGCCGTCGATGGCGATCGACCCGGAGACGTCGCCGTTGACCGCCTCTATACCGAACCGTTCGATTGGAGACCGGGCGAACTCCAGCTGACCTTGGATCTGAGTGCCATCGATCCGAACATCGGAGCTGTACAGTTCTGCGCCCTGGGGTGACTGCAGACGAATGGAGGCGTTTGCCTTGATCGGTACAAGATCTTCCAGATCGGCGATACCGCTACCAACTAATTCGGAGATCCCATCCTGGTAGGCGATACGATTCAGGAATAATCTGTCATCGTAGAGCTCGAAGGCCATTTCGAGGGAGTTCTTCTTGACTGTGGAAAACGGGATATTCCGAACCCGGATCATCGAAGAGGTAGCATAGGGTGAACCATTGGCGTCCATCAGTCCCGCCATATCCAGGGACACGTACATCGTGCCTTGTCTCAGGGTAACCGGGAGACTCTCGCTGCTCAGCCTGAAAGGGTTGCCCCACAGTTGAACGACCCGTCCCGAGAGTAGAACCGGATTTATGGTCCGGGTGAAGGAATAGTATCCCTCTAAACCATAAGAACCGCTGACCCGCACCGATTTCCCCGGTAAAACATCCAGATCGATTTGATACGGCACATCTTCAAACCAGAACAGAGAGCTCAGCTCCGTGCTTTCCTCCAGCCGCTCTGCTGTGATATCACCCCTCAGGGAGTATCCCTGCCACTCGGCACGGATATCGGTGATCTCCGCAGTATCGCCGGTCATATTCCCGGCGAAGCGGAGGGTATTGTCCGGTTGATCTTCCTCGAGGACCTCAACCTGCTCGGCGGAAAGCGTGAAATCAAAAAAATCCGTCGTCGCCCCGGCGGCCGCGGAGACCGTGTATTGGCGAAGCCGCTGTTCGAGTCGCGGGGATATCCGTTGTTCCGGAACGAGCAGCCTGTAGATCGGGTTGAGGGGAATCCGGTTCAGGCTGGCCTCCACCTGCAGTGTAGGCTCGGCTTCCCAACTAAGGCCACCCGTGGCCTCGAGGGAACCACTTTCAGGAGCTCCCTCCAAGACCGCAGCCACGGTGAACCCGACACTCCTTCCCTCGGGTGCGAGGTTCAAGGTGAAGCTGTCAAAAAGCGTCTCCCCCAGGCTCAGAGCTTTCCCCTCTATCGAGAGAGCCTGGACGCCCCGTTCGATGTTCAAGGTTGCGTTGAGATTCTGCCCTTCCACAGGCTCGAGATCGTTGATACGGAGCAGACCGGAGGGCATCAGATTCTTGACCAGGACATTGCCGAGGAATGCCACTCTGCCTCGGGATGTATCAAAAACCAATGGATTGAGGTACATTATCTCTTCGTTGCCGGTAATACGGCTGAACACGGACACATCGAAGGGCAAGACCTCCCCGGGCAGCTCGATCTGCAGGTCCGCTGAATAGCGGATGCGGAGTTCGTCGAGATTCACATCCACAGATCCCGAAGAACTCACATAGCTCAACAGATACGGACTGAAGCGCTTCAGAGGTCCTGTCAGCTGAAAAAGACTGGCCGGTTGGAAACGCTCGGCGGTGAACTGAAAACTCAGATCCTTGCTCGCCGTATCGTAAAAGACCTGGAGATCCAGGGGAGCTCGGTCCTGAATTTTTCTAACGTTGAGACTGCTGGAATCGTAGGTAACCTGGAGGGTCTGGCGTTTTAGATCGATCGTGTCCGTGGAAAGGCTGTAGATCCGGATCGCCAGGTCCGACCAGGTAAAAAATCTGTCCAGGCTGCCGTTTATCTTTACCCGGGTCGACAGCCAGGCGGGAACGGGCGATCCTTTTCTGGTATGCTGCACTTCGATGGAACCACGGACCCCGATCTCATACAAGTCCCCCTGGTTCTCCGCGGTAAAAAAGAGATCCGTGACGCTTAACTGCCAATCCCCGTACGTGTAGCGCAGCGTTATATTGCTCCCACTGATGTCTATTTGGGGGAACTCCTCCTCCCGGCGGTCGCCGTCGCTCTGCCTGAAAAAGTTGCGGTTCGAAGTGATACCGCTGCCCGTTCTCAGGGAATCCAGTAAATCCAACAGCTCCCGATCTCGGTCATAGTCGATATTGAACTCGGAATTGGCTATCTGAATTTCCGACAGCGCAAGTATGGCTGCCCGGGTGGAGAGAAATCGGAACAGATTATAATACACCTTCACCCGGTTTATTCGCAGCAGTACTTCCTCCGGATCGTTCTGGCTGTAGACGATCAGCCCTCGAATACCCAGATAGCCAAAGACCGACGGTGACATCCTCTCATAACTGATTCTCCGCCCGATCCTGGCTTCCAGCATGTGGAGGACTTCTGTCTTGAGCTCTTCCATTCTGCGGTCCAGCCGGGTCCCTATTTGTTGCACAAAGAGCGTACCGAGAGTAATAATTACCAGAAGGATGAGAATTTCAAGAAAACGCCATTTAAGCTGAATCGAATCCGAACTCAATCGCTGCGCTCCAGTCTGAATCGATACCGGATCTGCCCGACATCCGTACTCGTATCGTCGGAAGCTTCAAAGAGATAGCTCAGAAGAGCCCGTTCGACGGCCCTGTCCACCGAGGCATAGCCGGAACTGCGGACAATATCCACTTCGATGACCTGTCCGCTGGGTGCAACGCTGAAGACAGCCGCCACGTCGACCTCCAAACCCTCCTCGAGAAGTATGTCTGGGAACGGAATCCCAGCCGTTTTCAGAAGCCTCCGCTTCCTGCCTTTCCATTCTAGCGCACCGGCCCGGGTAATTCCATTTTCCTCGGGCAGCAGCGACGGTGGAACGGGAGTCTCTATTTCCCGGGCCAGAAGCTCCTCCGGTCGCGGAGGTGCAACGGAAATACTTCGTTTGGGTAGAACCGGTTTCTCCTCCGCCGTGTAGCGAAGACGATCGCTTCCGATATCCCGTACCTCCTGAAGCGGCACCGCCGCAGCTCCGGTACCCGGCACGGAGAGTGTCTTCGGTCCCTGCATCTGCAGGCTCCCCGCCAACTCCCGGGGTTCAAGATCGGGTAGTCGGGTCTGCTCCGGTGAAACCGCCGAAGGACGGCGCTCAAGGGATGGAGAAAACTTTATCACCACGCGCCGGGAAATCAGCTCCGGAGCTTGCGGCCCTTTCAGCAAGAACAACAGGAGAAACAGACAGAGATGAATTGCCAGGGAAACGAGGAGGTAGAGCCGGTAGTTTTCTCTCATTCCGGGAGGCTCTTTTGCGCCGTCACCAGCGAGATCGTCTCCACTCCGGTCAACCTGGCCAGATCAATAATCTCTATCACATCTCTGTACGGCAGCAACGCATCAGCCTGTAGAATCACATCGGTACGCTGAAGGCGCACCATCTCTTTTTTCAGTTCCGCGGCGAAGCGGTCCCGGAGCACGGTTTGTTTCCCAATATAAATCTCCGCAGACTCCGTTAAAGTTACAACGATTTCTTCCTGCAATACAGCCTGAGAGGTATAGGCTTCGGGAAGCTCCACCGTAATTGCCGGATTGATGGAGAGGGTTGTATTCAACATGAAAAAAATCACAACCAGAAACACCATGTCGATAAGGGGGGTAAGAACCAGACCGCCGTCATCCTCAAGTCTTCTTTTCAATCGCATCAGCGTCCCCTCGAGTGATTTCAATCTTGATTATGTGCCGCTCGTCCCTCTCCAGCACCGTGTACAGGTATCCCCCGTGCTCGTAGGTTGTACCGATCTCGGGAATCCTGCCCAGCTGTTCGCAGATAAATCCGCCCACCGTGTCGTAGTTGCTCTTTTTCAGGGGGATCCCCGTCTCGTGGTAGAGGTCTTCGATGTCCGCGACGCCGGCGACGATGTAGTGGCCGGGTGCCAAAACCTCTATATCCTCAGCCTGCTGAAAGACCTCTCCGGGTACGAAACCGACGATTTCCGAGGCGATTTCAGCGGGCGTGATCAACCCGGAAACGGCCCCGTATTCGTCGGAAAGAAAAACCACATCGATCGTACGTCGATTCATCTCGAGGAAAAGATCGGGAATCCGCTTGACATCCGGATAAAATACGGCTTCCGCCATCAGCTCCCGAATCCCTCGCCTCCTCTTGGCCTTCAGATCGAGCCGCAGCAGGCTCTCGACGTTGAAATAGCCGATGATATTATCCGCCCGCCCTTCAAATACCGGTAGAAATCGAATTCCGTTGGTGTAGCTGATCTCCACCGCCTCTTGGATCGTTGCCGTGCTGGCGCAGACGGGGTACTCGTGCATAGGAATCATGACTTCCCGGGCCAGGGTGGTACGAAAATCGAAGATATCTTCGAAAACTCTGTGCTCCGTTCTGTCCAAGCCCGATTCTCTGGATCCCAGACGAACGAGCAGACGCAGATCGTCTCGAGACTGGGGAAGCTTGCTGCGCTTCGCCTTGGGATTGGAGAACAGCAGAATTGCTTTTACCATACCGTTCAGAATCATTGCCAGGGGCAGAAAAAGGAAGTAGAAGATCACCAGCACCGGCGCCAGGCGAACGGCGATCGTGTCGGCACGTCTGCGGAAAAAGGATTTGGGAATGATCTCGGTGAAGAGCAGCAGAAAAAAAATCAAAGCCAGGCTTCCCAGCCAGGCGACCGATTCGAATCCCTGTTCCCGCAGAGTGCTTGCCACTAAGATGGCCGCGGTAACCACGGATATGTTCGTCCCGATCAGGGTGGTACCCAGCAGTCGCTCCGGTCTGAGGAGAAGGAAATCCGCAGCCCGAGCATAGCAAATACCCTTTTCCTTCTTCAGATACAGGGTCAGCTGATCCGCGGCCAGCAATCCTGTCTCCAAACCGGAGAAAAACGCGGAGCTTATCGTGCACATCAGGATGATCATGACGGTCAGTGGCAAAGCTTTTTCACCTCCACCTCCAGGATCCTGGTTTTGCTGATTAGCTTTACCGTGAACTCGATCTTCTCGATGACCAGCTTGGTGCCGGCGGCGGGAATCTCGCCGAGGGAGTCTATGATCAATCCGGCAACCGTGCGGCTCTCGCTGACGATTTCCTGTTCAAGAAGCTCGGAGAGATCTTCGATCTTGAGGTGTCCAGGGATACTGTAGGTACCGGTAGACAGCTCCACGATCTCTTTCTTCACCGATGGATAGAAGTACCCCAGCAACTGCTCGATCAACACCTTGAAGGTGACAACCCCGGCGGTGCCGCCGTACTCATCGATGACCACGGCCATCTCCGAATTGGATTCCCGCATCTCGACCAACAGGTCTGCACAGTTCTTGGTGGAGGGAACGCTGATCGAAGCCCTGATAATCTTCGCCAGACGCACATCGGATTTGAATCCGAACTTGTAGGGTAATAGATCGCGAAGCGCAACATAGCCGACCATATGGTCCAGATCCTGATCGAAGGCGGGCAGCAGCGACCCGCTGCCGGAAGCGTCCATGAGCTCGGTATCCTCGATCACTTCGGATATCCTTCTGGACACGTCGATCCCTTTGATTTCCGTTCTCGGGAACATCACCTCTTCGGCCTGTTTCTCCCTGAAATCGCAGAAGGATTCCACCAGATCCATCTCAGACCTGTCGAGGATTCCCTCTTTGAAGCCGATCTGCACCGCCGAACGAATGATGCTGTGCTTGTACTGCTGATCCTCCGCCTCTCTATGGGGCAGGAGAACATTGATCAATCTGTTAAACAGGTTGAAGAACCAGCGAATAGGAGTAAAAAGAACAAAGAGAAAATTGAGCGGGACCGCACTGAATCGGCTGAAGACTTGAGCATTGCGTACTGCTGCGTTCTTGGGTGCCATCTCCCCGAAGATGAGAAGCAGCACCGTCATCGATATGATCGAAAAAAGCTCGGTATCGAAGGGAAAGATCTGTTCGCCGATCGCCTCCCCCACGGAACTGGCAAACACATTGACAAACATGTTTCCCGTCAACAGTGTGATCAGGATATCATCGGGAGAGGAAAAGATACGCGACAGAATCCGGGCCAGCTTCGTATTGGAACGCCTCTTCAGGCTATCCTGCTCCAGAGTGCTGAGAGAAAAGAAGGCTGCTTCGGATCCGGAAAAATAGGCCGACATCAGGAGAAGACTGGCAAGAAGGATCAGTAGACGAAGTAAGTCAACGTCCATACGCTAGGCGGTACTCTTGGTCCTCGTCTGTCTGGAAAAGAAGGATAGAAGTTCCAACGTGGCGATCTCGATTCGCGCAAGGGTTCTGTTCACCTTTTGACGGAAGATATGAAAGAACAGAAGCGACGGTATAGCCACGGTCAACCCGGCTGCCGTTGTGATTAGGGCCTGAGAAATACCTCCGGCCAGGAGTGCCGGGTCCGATACTCCCGAGACTTTGAGGTTGAGAAACGATACGATCATTCCCGTCACAGTACCGAGCAGTCCGAGCAATGTGGCCAGATTGGCGATGCTGGCCAGATAGGGAACGAACTTCTCCAGCTCGTCGGCCCGGCGCATGGCCTGGGATTCCATGTGCAGGCTGATCAACTGATGGGAATGTCCCGCTTTGCGGGCCCACAGCCCCGCCAGAAGGACGCGAGCTTCGGGGCAGTTCATCCCCTTGAGCTCGTCCAACACCTGTCGGGCTTTTCCGGTTCTCAAAGCTTCGATAACGTAGGCTCCCAAGTCCGTATTCATATTTCGAATGTGGATAAAGAAGACGCTTTTTTGAATGATGAGGGCGACCGCTATGACCGAAAGAGCCAATATCGGAATCAACACGACCCCGCCCTGAACGAGAAATGAGATCAATTTACGCTCCCTTGGTGATGATGCTTGGTTTTGCTAGCCGCGGATGCCATACCCTATCAGAATGCGATATCTGAAGTTCTCCTGGAGAAACATCTCCACGCCCGTATGCACTGTGCTTCGCTTTCCTATCTTCCAGTTTCCTTCTACGCTGGTCATCAATCCCGATATGATTTCCCAGTCTGTAAATAAAAATGGCAGAGAACCGTCATCGGCAAAATCACCGATCAGCCCCCTTATTATAAACTCTACCGGGAGTTTGTGAAAGTCAGTCGTCCACACAACCCCGGCGTACCTCGACAGGGGATCTTGCCAGCTTCGGTTTGTCAGGGGAAAGGGCAATCCCACCTGACCGGTAAGATGAACCCTGATTCCCGGTCGTCCCGGCCGGATTTGCCAGATCAGATCCCCGATGATCGTTCCCCGGCTATTATCCCCAAATACCATTTCAGGCGCATCGAAGTAATAGGATCGACCCTTTTGCCACTCGAAGGATAGAGAGGCGCCGAAAGAAGCGGAAGGATCGAGACGCAGTTCCGTTACCAGGGAATATCCTCCCTCTACCTCGATTTGAGGCAGCCCCGAATCCGCCAGCGCGGTGTAGAAATCCGGTTTCACCGGCATGTGGAGAAAGGGAGCCCCTCGTACAACCAGGGAGAAGGATTTCGTGGGATAGAGTTGAAGGCCTCCGCTCGGATAGATTCTAAGTGAGGCGTCGTAGTACAGAGCGGCTGTACCGGCCCAGAGGCGCACAAAGGAACGGGGATGCAGCCAGCCGAGCTCGAGGCTAAAGGTGCCATGTTCCTCCGCGGCCAAGGAAGGAAGCTCACCGGCGAGGATCCCACTGGCCTGCAGCGACAAATCGTAGCGAGAACCCACCAGAGACAGTTGGAGATCCTGCTCGACACCTCCCCTCCGGGTACCCCCGCCCGCCTGACTGTTTCCATACAGTCGTGTTCCCTCCCGCCAGCGGAACCGACCCTCCTGCCCATACAGTTCGGCGTTCAGGGCTATACTGTACAGAGGAGGCGATTCTGGAGGATAGAACGCTCCTCCCCTGACGGCGGTATCGATCTGGAGAGCCTGGGTCCTGCGCCGGGCCTCCACTGCGAACAGGAGGTGTGTCGGCGAGTTCAGTTCCCTCGTCAACCAGCCGTCTGCCAGGCCAAACGACAGGTGCGCGGACAGGTCCCAAACATTCGAAGAGCGGGCTGCAATCAGGGCGGATTGCGCAGAAGTCCCTGGGATATAATCAACCCTTGCCTGCCAGACGGCGTAAGATGGAGGCTGGTCCGGTTC
>JAGLQP010000209.1 GCA_023136785.1 Spirochaetales bacterium | reverse complement strand
GATAGCCTTGGGATTGAAAATTCCTCCGGGGCGGGGGTAAAGTAGCTACAGGAAATCCCTCCCCGCGGGCAGTTCAGGAGAGCAAATGTGAGCAAATCCAACAAAGAGTACATCGGCGCCATCGACCAGGGAACCACCTCCACCCGTTTCATCCTCTTCGACAGGAGGGGCAGAGAGTTCGGCTCCCATCAGCTGGAGCACCGCCAGATCTTCCCTCAGGCGGGATGGGTGGAACATGATCCCATTGAGATTTGGCAGCGCACAGAACAGGTCATCGGCGAGACCTTGAAAGCGGAAAAGGTCGAGCCGAAACAGATCGCCGCCATAGGCATCACCAACCAGAGGGAAACAACCGTGGTCTGGAATCCCAAGACCGGCCAACCCTACGGCAACGCCATCGTCTGGCAGGATACCCGCACCGCCGAGATCGTAGGCCAGCTGGCTCGAGAGAGAGCCGACCGAGGCGGCATCGACTGCTTTCGAGAAACCACCGGACTTCCTCTGGCTACCTACTTCTCCGGGGCGAAGCTGAGCTGGGTGTTGTCGAAGGATCCAACGATCCGGGAGGCGGCGAAAAATGGGGAGGCCGTCTTCGGTACGATAGACAGCTGGCTGATCTGGAACCTGACAGGAGGAGCCGGTAAGGGTGAGCAGGTCACCGATGTCACCAATGCCAGCCGCACTCTGCTGATGAACCTCGAGACCCTGCAGTGGGACGAGGATATGCTCGACGTCCTGAAGATTCCCGCGAGTATGCTTCCCGAGATCGTGCCCTCGGTTCCCGGTGAATCCTACGGATCTACCCGTGACGATGGGCCCTTCGCCGCGGAGATACCAGTGGCCGGCGTGCTGGGAGATCAACAGGCCGCCCTGTTCGGACAGGCCTGCTTCTCCCCGGGCACGTCGAAGAACACCTACGGTACCGGTTGTTTTCTTCTTCTCAACACGGGGGAAAAGATCATCCACTCCAAGCATGGGCTTATTACCACGGTTGGGTACCAGCAGGCAGATCGTCCAGCGGTATACGCTCTAGAGGGCTCGATCGCCATTACCGGGGCCCTGGTGCAGTGGCTGCGGGACAACCTCGGCTTAATTGAAAGCTCCGAGCAGATCGAAACCCTGGCCGCGCAGGTGGAGGACTCAGGCGGGGTGTACTTCGTGCCCGCCTTCTCCGGACTGTTTGCTCCCTATTGGCGCTCCGATGCCCGCGGAATCATTGCCGGGTTGAGCCGCTATGCAACAAAAGCGCACTTGGCCCGAGCCGCCCTGGAAGCGACCGCCTTCCAGAGCCTCGAGATCTTCGAAGCTATGGAGCAGGATTCGGGTATCCCTATGCGGTCACTGAAAGTAGACGGGGGCATGGTGGTCAATGAAATCCTGATGCAGTTCCAGGCAGATCTGGTCGGAGTGCCCATCATCCGGCCGAAGATCACCGAGACCACGGCGCTCGGCGCGGCTTTTGCTGCGGGACTCTCAGTCGGCTTCTGGGATTCTCAAGATGAGTTGGCGGCTCTCTGGAAGGAGGACAAACGCTGGACACCCCGGATGGCTCAAGCGGAGCGGGAGCGCAGGGTTCACTTCTGGAAGAAGGCAGTTGCCCGCAGCTTTGACTGGCTGGAAAACAAGTAGCGATACAACACAAAACCAGATCAAACTCTGGTCATGCTCCTTGTGGCGACAATGTCGGCACCCGTCCCCAGAATGTCAGATATGATGACCTGCCCGACCTCAACCGGTGCTTCGACCTCGGTGCGGTTGACGATCTCCATGCAGGGGAAAATACTCCGTTTCGGTATTTCTACGTTTGTTCTCACGGGCAGACGTCTGAGTCTGCCGTGATTCAGCTGCACGGTGGTGATGAGAGTCCTTCTTGGATCGGTGATTTCCTTCAAGGCGTACTCTTTCCCTCTTTTGCATTCGCTTCCCGTGATGCTCAGCGCTTGAGGATCGTCGCCACTCACATTGATTCGACATCCCGTGGGACAAACGATACAGATTATCTCTCTTTGGATTTCGTTCATCCTTCAACCCCAACCACTTCTACAATCAGATCTGATCCCTTCATCTTTTCTATATTGCTTCTATTGATTCGCACCCGCTCCATCTCACCCGGACTCATATGAGGTCTTTTCACCTTCTTGATGCACTCCCGGCCATCCTTCACTTCGATATACGAAGGTCCGTACACTCGATTTACTCTCAGGAAAAGATCGAGTCCGTCTTCCACATTTGCGGCATTCACCCGCTGCGGCACCACATACTTCAAGCCCCTTCCCGGTAATAGGGCAATCGAAGCATCGGCGCATTCTACAGACCGCTGTACGAATCGGGCCGCGCCCTTCCCAGCCATTTCGCTCTCTTCCACGACAAAGTCCACCAGATCATGAACGTGGACCACGTTTCCACAGGCAAAAATACCGGGAACACGCGTTTCCCTGGACTCGTTGACGATCGGCCCCCCGGTTCGACGGTCCAATTCTATTCCCGCACTCAAAGACAGCTCGTTTTCAGGAATCAATCCAACAGAAAGGATGAGGGTATCGCATTCGTAGAGCTCTTCAGTACCGGGGATCGGCAGGCTGTTCTCGTCGGTTCTGGCAACCAGTACGCCCCGCACCCGATCTTTCCCCAAGATCTCGACGATCGTATGCTGCAGCATGAGCGGTATGTCGTAGTCGTACAAGCATTGGACTACGTTCCTCATCAGCCCCCCCGGATAGGGCTTCCTGGCCAGAACGGCGATCACGTTGGATCCCTCGAGGGTCAATCTTCTAGCCATGATCAAGCCGATATCCCCGGTACCGAGCATCATGATCTTCTTCCCGACCATGTATCCTTCGATGTTTATCAACCGCTGGGCGGTTCCTGCGGTAAAAACCCCTGCGGGTCGGGAACCCGGGATATTGACCGCCCCCCGCGCACGCTCCCGGCAGCCCATGGCCAGGACGATCGCCCTGGCCTTCACCGTCTTCAATCCCTCACGGGCGTTAACGAATACAACCTCTCTATTCTTTGTGATACTTAAGCCCATGGTGTCGAGCTTGCAAGGGATATCGAGCTCCTCTATCTTTTGGATGTAGCGCTAGGAAAACTCAGGCCCGGTCAGATCCTCTTTAAAATTATGGAGGCCGAAACCGTTGTGGATGCACTGCTGCAGTATGCCGCCCAGCTCCCTGTCCCGCTCGATCAGAAGGATTTTCTCGATGCCCATCTGTCTCGCCGCCACCGCGGCTGCCATCCCGGCAGGACCACCGCCGATCACAACGATGTCATAGATCTCCATGGATCTGTCCCCCAATTCCGCTGCACTTGGTTGATCCGGTAAGGATGTAGGAGTCACGCTCATTCTTGACGATTTCTGTGACACTTTTGTTCAACTCCCGAGCAAGAATTTTGAGAACCTGGGGCTCACAGAACCCTCCCTGACATCTCCCCATGCCCGGCCTCACCCGCTTTTTCACCCCGTCTACCGTGCTCGCCCCTACTTTTCGGTGTATGGCATCGACGATCGCAGCTTCGGTAATATGCTCGCAGCGGCAGATGATCCTGCCATAGCGCGGGTCTTTCCTGATCAACTCATTTTTTCGCTCATCCGGAAGTTCCATAAAGCGAATCACTCTTCGACGCAGCGGATTGAAATCTTTCTTCTTCTCGAGCCCACCTCTTATCTCGATGAGGAGATCCCGTACGTAGTGGGCAATGGCCGGGGCCGCGGTCAAGCCGGGAGACTCTATCCCGGCTACATCGATGAATCCGCGGGCTTCCTTGGATTCTTCGATAACAAAATCCTGCGTGCTCGGGGTTGCCCGCAGCCCGGAAAAAGACCGTACCACTTCATTGAACGGGATCTCTTTCGAGATCTTCCCAGCGCTCCGACGAACGAAATCCAGGCGATCACGGGTGGTGGACAGGTTTTCCTTGTCCTCGATTTCCTGGGCGTCCGGACCCACGAGCAGATTTCCGTGAACCGACCGGGTTACCAGGACCCCCTTGCCGGCCTCTGTGGGACATTGAAATATCACGTGGTTGACCAGGTCCCCCGCCGATTTGTCCAAAACGAAGTACTGCCCCTTTCTCGGGGTGATTTCGTAGGAAGGAGCCGCAACCATTCCGTGTATCCGGTCGGCGAACACGCCCGCGCAATTGATTACACAACGGGCCCCGATCTCCCCATCCTGACCGATGATCCTGAATGACCCTGCCCTTCGATCGATATCTTCAACCGGGAAGTTCAAAAAGACTTCGACCCCGTTCTCCGCCGCATTCTCGGCTGCTGCAATGGCAATTTCCCAGGGATCGATGATGCCCGCCTGGGGGGCATGGAGCGCGCAAACCGCTGTATCGTTAAGATTCGGCTCGAGTGCCTGCAGCTCTTCTCTTTCAATAATTCTGAGTCCCTCGACGCCGTTCATTTTCCCCCGCTCGTAGAGCTGCTCTGCGGTCGTCCTCTCGCGTTCGCTGAA
>JAGLQP010000208.1 GCA_023136785.1 Spirochaetales bacterium | reverse complement strand
CGGAAGCGGTGGCGTGAAGGGGGATGGCGGTAAAGGCTCTGGTCAACGCGGTCCAGAGGGTGCCTCCCATAACGTAGAGAATGTTCTCCATACAGGCGAAGCCCATACCGGCCACAACCGCGTAGACCACGCCGTCCATGACCTCGTCGAAGTTAGGGTTCCTGTAGGCGAACAGACGGACGATGGTCAGCTTCAGATATTCTTCGACGAGGGCTGCAACCACGAAGGCCTTGAACAGAACATACAGGAGCGGAAAGCTGACAAAAAACTGCTGGAACACACTCATCAGCATTTCCAGGGGAATGGCAACGAAGGTAGCAACGATACCGAGCAGGAAGATCCGTACGATCAAGCCCTTGGGCTCCGGACGCTCCCGATCCTGGCGGTTGTAGTAGCGAAGCAGCAGCAGGGCCGGAGCGGCGGCCAGTATAAAGGATATAACCAGATTCAACCAGCTTCGTTCCATTACTTCAGCTCCCATCGATCTCCAAGTATACCGGATCCCGGGCTGCCGGGTTCTGCCCATAAGAACCGGTAGGCTTGAAGATCGCGGTGATCTTGCTGCCTCGGACCTGTTGAACCGTGCCTTCAGCTATGGTGAGCTCCCTGTCAAGATCCGAAATTCGCCGAATCTGGATAACCGATCCCGCCGACACATCTAGATCAACCATCGCCTCGACTACGACCCGCCCGGAGGACACCGAAGAGACAATTCCGAGAAACAGAAATGGAGAAGTCAGCGCCCCGGAAGAGCCGCCGGCGATCAAGATCTGTATCTCCCGGGTTGCGGCCCGGTACAGAGGATCTTGGCGCGCCAATGTGAGCAGTTTTTTCTCTACCTCGCTGCGGTTCTCCGTGGTGCCGGAGAGAAAGTTCAGAAAGGTCATGACATCCCGCAACGCATCATCCCGCCCCTGCTCGAAGGTGTCCCTCTGTTCGCTCTGAGCGCTCTGCAGAGACCGCACTTCGGCGTTAAGGTCGTTCACCTTCGCTTCGCGGGTCCGAAGTTGGACGCTCAGGCTGTCTACCCGGCTCTGCAGCTGGTTCAGTAGCACTCCATCTTGAACGACGGCACGTAATTGACTTTGGAGCTCTTCGACTTCCTCTGTTTTCGCCGCCAGCTCCGCTTCGAGCGCCGCCGTGGCATCGGAAGACACGGTGTCGCGCATCCGGGCGCTCAGTTCGGTGAGTCGTTTCTCAAGCTCACTTCTCTCGCTCTCCTGCTGCCTCAGCTCGGCCAACAGCAGCTCCCGGTCCCGATTTGCCTGATCAAGAGCCTGCCGGGCAAGCGCTTGAGACTGAAACAGCTCCTCTTCCTTTTCGCGGAACTGAGCCTCCAGCTGCCGCCTGTACTGCTCTATTTCCCGATCGATCGACAGCTCCTGACGGCGTTCCAGTGCTCGAAGCTGATCAGCGATTCCCGTATTGGATGTACCGAGGGAGAGCAAACGCTGTTTTTCAGTTTCCAACTCCACCTCCAACTGCCGGCGCAACTCCTGCTCCTTTGCAGCAAGATCCGCTTCCAGACTCAGTTTCAAGGCTTGCCGCTCTTGGTCGACCGCTTGGAGCTTCTCTTGAATAGAGGCTACTTCTTCTTCCTTGGCCTGCAGCTTCTTCTCCGATTCTTGCTTCAACGTTTGGATCAGGTTTCCTTCCATGGAAAGGTAGGAACTGCGTCGCAGGGTAATGCTGTCTCTACGAAGCTCGAAATGCCGGGTTAGCAGGAATACCCCGGCGGCAATCAGGAGGGCAGCGGCCAGATTGATCAGCAGAGGAAAGAGCCACCCTCGCTTTTCAGCCCGCACCATGTATAGATCTGCGGTCTCCGGTGTACGGCTCTCGTCGATCGCGGTTTCTATCTCTCTGAGGACTTGTTCCCGCTCCTCAGGGGATATCTCCATCTCCAGCTGCTTGCTGTCCATCGCTGGGGGATTATACAAAGTATGGCAGAGATGAACCAGAGGCCGGATAGACATACCGGAGAGCCTATGCCAAACTCCCATAAGTGAGCGTTCGACTAAAGATCATCCTGATTGTCCTGCCCCTGCTGATCATTACCCTGGTTCTCAGCAGCATCGCTTCCTCTCTCTCCGCCCGAAACGGGATCACCAGAGTTGCTGTAGAGCTGTTGGCCTTCAAAGCTCAAGACATGAAAGGCTATCTCGAGAATCAGTGGAATCTCCTGGTCGAAAACCAGCTCGACAGGCAGAGAGAGTACATCTTGACGGTGCAGCGGGGCGCCCTTACCTACGCACATAGCCTCATCAGCAGTGAGACGGAGTTGCTATTCGCTCTTGATCGCAACGACCAAATGGTCCTGAGAACCAGAGACACTCCGCTCACCGATCAGGAACGGCAGGAACTGACCGACCTGCGGGGCGAACAGACGGAGGGCTGGGTCGAGCTGTCAATCGCAGGAGCGCAGCGGGTGGGACACGCCTTTACCTTTGAACCCTTCGGCTGGTTCTTTCTGGTCACCGAGGAACGACGGACTTTTTTCCGGGAGGTCACCGAAATCACCACGCAGAATGCCATCATCCTGGCCGCGGCCAGCGCGGTCTCTGTTCTTCTGCTTTTGCTGTTCTCCGGCTACCTGACCGGTCCGATCACCCGCATGGTCGCCGCCATGCAGGGGATCATTCACCACCACAACTTTTCAGAACGGGTTCGGGTGGAGTACAAGGACGAGATAGGCACCCTTGCCCACACCTTCAACATCACGATCACCGAATTGGAGAAGGCCTACAATCAGATCAAGAACTTCGCCTTCAAGGCGGTCCTGGCCAAGAAACACGAACAGGAGATACGCAGTATTTTCCAAAAGTATGTTCCCGCAGAGGTAATCGATCGCTTCTTCAAGAATCCTGAAAGCCTGTTGATCGGGGAGGATCGGGTCCTGGCGGTTCTCTTTTCAGATATCCGAGGATTTGCCACGATCGCGGAGCTGATGCGGGCGGACCAGATGGTTCAGTCTCTCAACAACTACTTCTCTCTGATGGTCGACACGATCATGAATCGCAACGGGATTGTGGATAAATACATCGGTGATGCAATCATGGCCTTCTTCGGAGCCCCGGTCCAGCATTCCGATGACGCGCTTCAGGCTGTCCTGACAGCCTTGGAGATGCAGGAGGCTCTTGTTGAGTTCAACGGACGGCAAGCGGCGGACGGCAAGCCCGAGTTTCGCATCGGTATCGGCATCAATTACGGCGTGGTCACCGTCGGGAACATCGGCTCGGACAAAAAGATGGACTACACGGTGATCGGGGACATGGTGAATCTTGCCTCGCGACTTGAAAGCCTCACCAAGATCTACAAACAGGATGTGATTATTTCGGAAAGCGTGTACAGGGAGGTCCACCGCGCCCTACCCTGCCGCTTGATCGACAAAGTAGTTGTTCTCGGCAGGAACAAATTCCAACGAATATTCACCGTGAAAAAAGAGCTGAACGAAGAGGAAAAGCGGGCTTGGAAGTATCACCACGAAGGACTGAAGCGTTACTATCACAGAGAGTTTGAAGAGGCGGCGAAGTATTTCCGCCAGGCAAGCAAGCTTGTGCCTGGAGACGTGATTTCGGCCGTGTATTTTGACCGCTGCAGGTCCTACCTGAAGCAACCACCTCCGGCGAAGTGGAATGGTATTCATGTGTTGACGGAAAAATAGGCGGGTTCCTGCCACCGCTTACCTGGTGCGTGCAAAAAAAGATACCGACACTCCCGCACCGGCGACCCCAACCGCCGCACTGACCAGGCTGCCGATGGTAAAGACTTGAAAGAATCGGCGATGGACAATCGCCTCGTCGACCGTGGCTGCTTGAAAATACATCTGATCCTGCATCTCTCCGAGCCCCCAAAAGGTAAAGGCCAGAGCGAAGGAAGCCAGGGTCGTTGCGAGGGAAAGCCTGAGAACCTGTTCGCGGGAAGTGCTCCTCTTCCTGCTCCGCTCCTCCTGCCGGCTCTCCAGGAGCATCAGGTCAAAACGAATCTGCTGCGCTTCCATCTCCCGACGAATCCGCACCTGCTCCCGGGCCAGCAGAAGCAGCAGATCGCTGCGATCGATCAGGTCTCCGTAAAGAGATCCTCGTATCTGCCGGTTCAAGGTGATTAGTGCTTCAAGCTCTTCCGCACTCACCACGACTCCGTCCTGGAGCACGGTCGCAGCCACCCGTGCTTCGGCACGATCCAGACTGGCAGCGAGCTCATCGTACAGCTCATCCCCTGGAGAAGTCGCCCTTCCCTCTTGGCTGAATCCGAAACCGGTACCCACCAGAACAAGCAGGGAGGCGACAACCAGTCTCCTCTTCACTCTTCCACCCCCAGAAAGCGCTGCAGATCTCGCAGTTTCTGCCCAAGATCCTCATCGATCCCCGCCGGATCTATGTGTGTGAGGAGCTCCTCCGCTTCTTCATCCCGGTCACCAAGATGCAGATAGTAGGCAGCCTTGTAGAAATATAGATCTATACT
>JAGLQP010000207.1 GCA_023136785.1 Spirochaetales bacterium | reverse complement strand
TGTCTAGATTTCAGCCGGAGGATTCCAGGAACGACAGTATCTGTTCCCGAATTGCATTGCGGATCCGGCGCACCTCGGCGAGCTTCTCCTCGTGGGCGCCCCTGACTTGGGAGGGATCGTCGAAGGGCCAGTGCAGGCGCTTACCTCCGCCGGGGAATATGGGACAGCGTTCCGCCGCCTCCTTACTGCATACGGCAATCACGTAGTCGTAGCTCCTCCCCTTCCGGTAATAATCGTAGATGCTGTTGGTGCTCTTGTCGGACAGGTCGATCCCTTCTTCATTCATCACCTCCACAACCAATGGATTGATCGTCCCCGGCTCCAAGCCTGCACTCTCCGCCACAAACCGCTCTTCCCCGTATTTTCGCAGGAACGCTTCGGCCATCTGACTCCTTGCGCTGTTGTGTACACAAACGAACAATACTCTCTCCACTTGGATTCTCCTCGTCTCTGATCGGAGTTGATAGTGACTCTTGTTAATATAATCACACTCTCCTGAAACAACCATTAGGATTCGACTAAACCGGGGCACTCTTATGAATCTCTGTAGACTCTACCAAAATGCGGGCAAAGAGAAAGATTTGTATGAAAACCAATTCGGCCGCAGATGCACCTGCATTCGCCCTGTCCCAGGTCCACTTCAAGGAGGTATTGAATATCGAAAAACTAGAGATCGACACCTGCCGGGTATCCGCTTGTCGTGGGTCCCAGCGGCGGGGGCAAGACCACACTACTGCACATCTTGAACAGAATGACCTCACCGGAGTCCTGCCGGGTGCTCTTTTTCGGAGAATCTGTGGAGGAGATGGATCCGGTACGGTGCAAGAAAATCTTTTGAGGTTGTGGGTCGAGTACGATCCTAATCTTCGATCCAGAGGTATTTCTTCACCTCAACATGACCGAGATGATGCGGATGAGCTTGGGCGCAGGCTATTGATTCATGATTCTCTTCGACGAGCTGCCCGGTCGGAACAGTTGGGATTACAGCGCTCCCACAGCGATCATCCAGCTACGCCTTCTCGCGCTGCAGCTCTGGCTGGAATCGGAGACCTCCTTAGTTATTCAGAAAGGCCAGCTGGTGCGGGCTGCGGGTCAGGATTCCGCTGACCCCGAAGGAGTAGATCTTGAGGGTGTAGTTGCCTTCCACCCCTGCGTCGTAGGAAGCCGTGGTGATGTAATACTCCCCTTCTGTCTCGGCGAACAGCTCCAATCGGGAGATGTAGGTCAGTTCGTTGTAGTCATCGTTCTCAGCGTAGAAGCCGTCCGGTCCTTCCACTACAAGAAAGGTGTCGAGATCTTCCGAGGTCATCTCCAGAATCAGGTGCTCCCCCTCCTCCATGAACAGGGGGTGAATCTCAAAAAAGCCGTACTCCTCGAGCTCCGGATCATCAAAATCGAGATATCCGTTGATCTCCTGAACATTCATCTGCTCTCCGAGCAGTACGCGCAGCGAGTACGTTCCCTGTTCACCCCCCGCGTACGAGGTGGCGAACACTTCGTTCTCACCGCCCATCTCGGCGATGAAATCGATGCGGCTCTCAGTTTCGTCCAGGTAGTCGTCGTTGATCATTCTCGGACCCTGCGGCGGATTGAGCACCAAGAAAGTATCGAACTCTTCCGACCGCATCGACACGATCACCCGCTGATTCCTCTGCAGCTCGACTGTATAGCTGTCGTAGTGCTCCCCTTTCACGGAGACGGGATCCCGGCTGTCCAAAACGCCGATTTGGGCGTCGATTTCCCGGAGTCTTTCCCGGTTAACGCTCAGCAGGTACTCTCCCTGCTCCCCTTCCTCGTAGGAAGTGACTTTGATCTTCCAAGTCCCGGTAACGTCGACCAGTACATCGAGGCGGGCATCGCTATCGTCGTTGTCGTCGCTGTAGTCGTCGTTTTCAATCTCCGTTCCGTCGGGTGACTCGAAATGTAGATAGGCGTCGAAGTCATTAGAGCGTAAAGTAGCGACGATCCGGTCTCCGGCGGTGAGCTGAAGCGGGTAGGTATCGAAATAGCGTCCGAGCTTTGTATCTCCCGGCCCAAGCTCCCCCGGATATCTCATGGACTGGGAAAACCCCACGGCGGCGATAAACACACCTATGGCTATCAGCAAGGCCCGACAAGAGTACCGCAACCTTCTCGTAAAACGAAACATAGCATCCCCCCGTTGTTGGGAAATTCGAATTTTTTTCATGGTTGATAGAGAGTATAGTCCATCCTTGGACACTTTTCCGGCAGTTCTACGGGGTAAACATCGTCAGAATCTGCCGCTCCGATAGTGACCTATCGAAACGCACCACACAGTCGTAGTATTGCTTAATCGCTACTGTCTCGAGAACTCCAAGGTCGCCAGGGTGCCCTCCATCTGCAGAACAATAGCCGGCATCTCCTTGTAGCGGTACAGGACCTTGGCGCCGTGGCTGCGGGTCAGCCGGTAGCCGTTCATCCGGATGCGCACCGGCAGTCCCGGATAGGAGGCACGGATCTCCAGGCGATTGCCATCGAGCCACCGGTACTCCACACCGATATCGTCTTGCCGCTGAAGCGTCTCATGGGCCTCGCGGAGGGTGACGAAGCGAATCCATGGGTAGTGTTTGTCCACGAAGTCGATCATGCTCGCGAACTCATCCTTCAGCTCTGACCAGCTCATACCCCGGGAACGATAGGGATCGAAGATATCGTCTGCGTGGATGAAGTGGGCCCAGATCCCTGCACCCGAAGCAGCGGCTACGGTGAGTTGGCGTACAGCCGGAGTAAAGGGGTAGCCGCTCGAAGTACGGGGGATCAGATACACATCCTTGAAACGCGGATGGGGCCCGAACTCGCTGCGGGTCTCTTCCCCCGTTCCTGAACGCAGGAACGACATTACTTTAATTGAAGGAAAAACGTTGTGTATCGCCGCGATCCCCTCCTCGGAGATGATGTTGTTGGGAGCGATGTAGGCATGGGGAAGCGTGTGCTCTCCGAACAGACCGATCCACTCCCGTTTGGCCGCCTCGAGGGAACGTTCCATAGCCTGCTGAGAAGGCCAAACCGCCACATTGACCTTGGTCTTTTCCCCTGTCAGGGAAATGTGGTTGTAACCGTGGAATCCCAGCTCCTGTCCACTCTCCAGGATCTCCCGGCCAATCTTCACAGTCGCCTGATTCTCGGCCACGAAAAACTCCCCACCGCCAAAGGGAGGCTCGGTATTGGCGTTGTAGTTGAACACGACGTAGCTGATGTAGGGGATTCCTCGCCGGGAGAAGAAATCCTTCATGTCCGGCCAGAACCGGCGGGTGTAGAACTCCGTATCCTTTACCGACAGAGGAGCCTTGATCACGTTGAACATCGGGATCGGCCAGTCATCCACGAACATGATGCCTAAACCGGCGGTGGAGGCGATCCCGACCGGCCGCACGTAGAGAAAGGATTCCAGGATGAATCCCTGAAAGTCTCCTGTAAGAAAGCCGTTCCAGTTCCAGCTCAGTACACGTCCGTTTCCTTTGCTCACCGTCCACAGAAGAGGATGGCTCTCCTTCTGGCTGAAGGCCAGGATCTCCGCATCCGAAGCCGGGGAGGTCGTCCCGGGCAGCCACTCGAAGGTCGATTCCTCCAGCGAAAGCCCCTCCCCCAACAGGAAACCTTCCCGGAAGCGATACCCCACTTTGGCGTCCTGCTTACCCCGGGCGCGGGTTTGTCCCAGGACGGATGCCAACTCTCGGAAGTTTCCTCCCACCAGAGAAACCACTCCACCCCCCTGCTGGAGAAAATCTTCGAGCACCTTCGGATCAAGGTCCGCGTCGCTTTTCAGGATCAATCCCGCCGCTGTAAACGGGCGCAGGTCCCCAGGGACAAGAAGGGAAAGCTCATTCTTGTCGATAACCTCGAAGGGCAACTTGGCCCGCCGCAGCACCGCTACAGTATATTCCAGGGTCTTGGCGGTTGCCGTGTCGCTGCTCTCGGAAAGAAGGGCGATTCGCTCCTGCTTCGCCCTGGGAAACAGGGCTTCTTCGAGGAAAGCTTCCACATTGAGGAGCAGCTTCACCTTGCCCCCTTCCATCCGATAGACGTAGCGGGACAGGGCGAAACTCCCATTTCGGTTGGTTACGATCACCGGACTGGGATCGTAGTCCCGATCCGTCCGCTTGATCGACAGGTACACGTTGAGATCGCGGTCATGCTGTAGGAAACGGTAGAAGAAACTTGAGGTCTGCAGGTCCTGCGACCCCTGATACTCTACCATGCGGGTATCTTTGCTCACGATTCTCAAGACCCCCGCATCCTGGGTCCAGTCGCCGAAGTACAGGATTCCGAGGCGGGAGAGGGTTAGGTTGAGCCGGCTGGGCTGTACGTATTTCTTGCTGTCCCGGTCCTGGTACGCGCCGAAGTTGTCAAAAACCAGCACCTTGATCCCCCGATCCATAGCACCTTCGAGGAACTCCAGATACTGTTCCGGGCGTGACATGGCCGCGCCCCGGTACCAGCTGATCACGGCC
>JAGLQP010000206.1 GCA_023136785.1 Spirochaetales bacterium | reverse complement strand
TGGACCGGAGACGGAGAGGCCGGGGCTGCAGCTTGACGTCCGTACATCTGGACATCCCGCCTCTTGCGCCGCCTGTCCACCAGCCGGGACCACCCCAGAACGATCGGAGAGGCGATGAAGACCGTCGAATAGGTACCAACCACCACGCCTACCATCAGGCTCAGCGCGAAGTTTTTGATATCCCCGGTGCCGAAGATGAAGATCGTCGCCACCGCCAACAGCGTTGTCAAAGAGGTAAGCAAGGTACGACCCATGGACTGGGTAATGCTGGTATTCAGGATTACCGCCAGATCTGCATCCCGCATCAGGGTCCGGTTCTCCCGCACCCTGTCGAAGATGACGATGGTATCGTTCAGAGAGTAGCCGATGATGGTCATGATGGCGGCGATCGTAGTGGTCGTCATCTCCAGTTGAAATACGGCGATGACACCCATCATGATCAAGGTATCATGGACCAGACAGAGAACCGCCGCCGTGGCGTAGCTGATCCGGAATCGAAAGGTTGTGTAGATCAGGATCAGCAGCATGGCCACCAGGACGATCGATACGGTTTGCCCGGCGAGCTCTCTGGAATAGCGCGGTCCGACGAAATCGCTGGCCTGGACTTCGACGTTCTCCAGCCCAAAGGCGTCGCCCAGCAGCTCAGCAAGCTTGGCCTCCATTCGATACTGAAATCCTGGATCCCCCTCCGGCGCAATGACCTTGATCGTGAACTGCTGCTCGGAGGGACGGCCCACTACCTGCAGGCTCACACTCTCGATCTCGCTCAGAGCGTTCCGCAGATCCGCTATTTCCACCTGCTCGGCGAAGGGATCAATCTTAATCTGTTGAACCAGACCAGCTGTATAGTCGATACCAAAGTTGAGTCCGCCCCGGATGAGGTAGCCGACAAACCCGGCTACGATCAGCAGCACGGAGATGACGATCATGAGGAAGCGTAGTTTGAGGAAGTTGATTACTCGTTTCATCCGGCCACCCTCCGCCACATGATGCTCAGTCGGGACACCCGAAGGACATCCGTAGCAAAATCGAAGATCAGGCGAGACACGACCAGAGCCGTAAACATCGAAGAGACGATGCCGACGGATAAGGTTACGGCGAAGCCCTGCACCGGACCTTTACCCAGCTGGGAAAGAGCCAGGGCTGCGATGAAGGTGGTGATGTTCGAGTCGGCGATGGCCCAGAAGGCTTTCTGGAAGCCCGCTTTCACCGCCGCCTTGGCCGATTTCCCGGTCCGGTACTCCTCCTTGATACGTTCGAATACAATGACGTTGGCATCCACAGCCATACCCACGGTAAGAATCACTCCCGCGATGCTGGGCAAGGTCAGGGTAAACCCAAACACCGAGAGAACCGAGACCATAAAGTACAGATTCAGGATCAACGCCAGATCGGCAATCAAGCCGGCGCCCTTGTAGAAGATCAACATGAACAGGATGACCAGGGCGAAGCCGTAGGTGACCGCCTGCAGACCGATTCGGATCGCGTCTTCCCCGAGAGAGGCGCCGATGGCTTGTTGATTGATCACTTCCAACGGTACCGGAAGCGCTCCGGTGCGGAGCACCAGTGCCAGGTCGTCTGCTTCGTCTCTTTCGAAACCGGTGACCCGCACAGCATCCCTTATCGGCTCGGCAATCCGAGCCTGGGCTTTCACCTTGTCCCCCAACACAACCGCCAGGGTCCTGTTGACGTTGTCGCTGGTGAACTTGTAGAAGATATCCCCGCCCTCGGAGGTGAGAAAGAAGTTCACCACCGGCCTGCCGGTGATGGGGTCGGCGCTCACCCGGGCATCCCGAATGTAGTTACCGGAGAGTCCGAACTGTTCGGTAATTACGGTAAATCCCCGCAGCTGATCGATTCCGTAGGCGTCCTTGGTATACACCCCACGCAGAGTCGTACCGGCGGGAAGGATGTCAGGCTGCAGGATCCCACCCTCAGGACCGATAAAAGCGCCGGGATTCTTCTGCTGATAGTTGCGGAACAGAGCTAACGCTTCTTCGTCGACGATGTGGAAGTTCAGGATGCCCTTGCCTTGGATGAACCTGTTCATCCGTTCCCGATCCGCATCGCCGGGCAGCTCGACAAGAATCAGATCATCCCCCTGTCGCCGGATCTGGGGTTCCGTTACCCCGAATTGGTCGATCCTGTTGTTCAGAATCTCAAGGGCCCGGCGCATCGCATCTTCCCGTTCCGCTGCGCTCAGAGCTTGGCCGCTGGTCTGTTCCAGCTCCTCCATATTCGCCCGGATCAGGACCCTCATACCACCTCGCAGATCGAGACCGAGTTGGATCGTCCTGTCTTTCAGCTCTTTGAGCTCCAAGATCTCCTCGCGAAAGGAATCCTCGAGGGTAAGCAGCAGTTCTTCCTTGCTCAGATACCCCTGGAATATCTCCTCGACCGTCCATACTCTGGGTACGGTACGGCCTTCGGTTCTGTAGTTCTCCTTCGCCTTGCCCCTGAGAAACAGGTATTCCTCAGGAACCGGGTCGTCCGGATCCATGCTCTGCAGCTCCCGCAGAGTGTCTGCGGCTCTGCGCTCCGCGTAGAGTTTGATCTGGTTTCTCGAACCGGAGGACAGATCCCGCTTGGTTTGGGGGACGAGGAAGTACCACTGGATGCTCGGGTAGAGAAAGGAGAAGGCAACGCCTATGAGAATGATGACCAGCAGTAATCTGAATCGTTTAGACATGATTATCTCCGAAACGGGTTGGTTATGGATGCCAAGGATACGTGTGTGCGGTCCAGATGTCCGCTATTCCTGGGTCTCTTCTGCGCTCTCCCGGCTCTCTTTGCGCTCGAGCACACTGCTGACAGCACTTTTATTGAACTCGATCTTGGTGTTGTCGTCGACTTTTACGGTGACGGTATTCTCCTTGACTGCCGTCACAACACCCCGTATGCCCCCCGCTGTGGCAATCTTATCGCCTTTGCGGAGAGTAGACAGCATGCTCTGGGTGTCTTTCTGCTTCTTTCTCTGCGGTCGAATAATCAGGAAGTAGAAGATCACGATAATCAGGCCGAAGGTGACGATCATGGTGACCATTTGATTGCTTCCACCTGAGGCTAGTTGTAGCATGGGGAGGGTGAAAAGAAAATTTGTCATTATTTTTGTCCTTTGCAGTTTAAGATTTCTGAGAAAAGTAACACAAAATACGGACAAGAGTCAAGGTGAGTGGGACTATATGACCATGACTTTCCCAACGCCCTCCGGAACTTCGTACACTCCAAAGGTGCGCTTAAGCTCCTCTACACTGCCGATCTTTCCTTCGGTATCTCTGTTGTAGATCTCCAGGATCCGCTGCAAAGCTTCACCTGAATTGCCGTGCTTCCGGGTAACCTCTTCATAAACAGCGGAACAAACGGCCTGTTTATACAGCTGTTTCTCCGCCAGCTCGACCGTGGATAGAGACCCGTATCGCTTTTTCATAGTGCCGTCCACTACGGCCGTGTTCCCTTCGTATCCAATCGTAAAGACAAAATCCCCTCGACTGATCAAAGTTCATACTCCTCGATGGCAGGGTTGCCGATATTGGTGTATACTGCTGCTAACCATGATCATATTTGACCAGGAGAAATTATCCGCCTTTTTTGAGACCGTATCAAGAGGATTCGAACGCAGTCCCTTAGAGATCATCCTGGTAATCGTCTCGGTGTTGGCCTTCATCGCCCTGCTTATCATCGCCTATCGCATTCAACGCCGCAGAATCCGGCGACAGCAGCGCACGATTGCGGATAGACGTTACCGAGAGCTTGTAGAAAAGCGGTCCCTCACACCCTCTGAGCAAAATTTAGTCAAGAGGATGGCCCGTTTTCTCAAGGATCCCGATAAGAAATACCTGATCCTGATCAGCCAACCCACCTTCAATTTCTGCGCCGCACGCCTGAGGAAAAAGGAAGCCGTTACGGTCTCCTCCCTGGCCGAGCTGCGTAACCGGCTTGGTTTTCGACTGCAGGGCCCCGAACAGATCCCCGCCTCCAGCGCAGAACTTCCGGATGGTCAGGGTCTTCTGATCATCGGCATCAAGGGCAACCTGAAAGCCCAGGGAAGAGTCGGGAAACAAGAACCTCGCTCCCTGGTCGCGGAACTGGTTGAGGGCTCTCCTACCTTCCGAGAACGAGAACCCGTTCGGATCTATTTCCAAAACCGTTCGGGCCTGTTCAGCTTTGACAGCAGCGTTCAATCCGTCCAGAACCGCACCGTGCTGCTTGAGCACGGGGAGGAGATCAAACGCATCCAGAGACGAAAATACTACCGTAGAAGGATCTCCCAGCCTGTGGCGGTACGCCGCCCCGATTCGGAGGAACAGCACACGATGTCAACCTTCTACGATCTGGGCGGAAACGGGGCCAGCTTGAAAAATCCGGAAAAGCGGTTCTCTGCAGGAGACGACCTGGAATTGACCTTCCTCGCCGCCGGGCAGCGTTTCACCCTGGTCGCCGAGGTCCTCAGAACCTCAAAAGCTGGCGAGGTGCTCCACAT
>JAGLQP010000205.1 GCA_023136785.1 Spirochaetales bacterium | reverse complement strand
AAAGGGTACACCGTTCGTAAGCTGTCCATTGAAGAGGTATCGCAGATCTTTCAGGCCCGGGAAGCGGTCGAGGGGTTGGTCGCACGTCTGGCCTGCCAGAGGAGAGGCGAGGAGTTTATGAGGAGCCTGGGCGAGATCAAGAAACGGCTGAGGAGGGTGGATCCCAAGCAGGATGCAGCCCAGGGTGTTTTCATCGGCAACGATCTTCACAACCTCATTATCGAGACAGCGGATAATTTTCTGCTCAACCAGTTCTACCAGAAGCTGAAAAATCTGGCCGGCCTTACCAGAAATATTACCAAGCAATCAAGCTCCATAGAAAAAGAGTCCCAACAGGCTCATCTATCCATTATTGAGGCGATTGAAGAGGGAGACCCAGACAAAGCCGAACAGCGGATGCGCGAGCATCTGCGGACGACCTGCCGTCTCCTTCTGGACGCGTTCCATAAAGATCTATATCCGCCCAATACATTACGTACGTAATGTAATTTTTATAATTCTAGGAGGTTTAGTCATGAAAAAAACCGGTCTACTGCTGATAGTGATGCTCCTGATCGCGTCACTTATGGCCATGGCTGGTGCTCAGCAAGAGGGTAGCAAAGCACCTGGAGAAAAGGTTTCCCTGCTGGCCTGGTGGACAGTGCGGAAACCGATCATGGAGTTCAGCAAAGAGGAAGTGAAGAAATTCGAGACCGAGCATCCCAACATCCAGGTGGAGTTGATGGGTATGCCTGAGGATGCCTTGCAGCAAAAGCTCATCGGCGCCACCAAAGCAAATATCGGTCCGGACGTGGTCTACATCGATGAAAACATCGTCAAAGTGATGTACAATGCCGGTGTGCTGCAGTCTATACCCGCAGATGTTTACACCGAGGCGGAGATCCTGAAGATGTACGGCCCCAAAGCCAAGATGTCCAAGATTGACGGTAAATACTACGGATTTCCAAACGGGGACATGGCGGCGGTTCTTTACTACAACATCGATTTCCTTAGAAGCAACGGTTTCAGCCCCAACGATATCCCGGATACCTGGCGGGAGTTCATACCTCTGGCTCAGAAGATGACCGATCTTGCCAACGATATCCAGGGATTCCCCATCAGGGGCCGAGAGGCCTCCATGTGGAACGCCCTGCTGTTCCAGAATGAGGGGTTTCTGTTCCGCAACGAGAAAGAGGCCATGTTTGCCGGCAAAGCGGGTGAAGAGTCCTTCCAGTTCCTATTGGATATCTACAAAAAGTACAAAGTGTCGAGCAGGACGAGTCTTAGCGCCAACGAAGCGTTTGGCCAGGGCAAGGCTCCGTTCATCTACAACTGGACCTGGTTCATCGGAACCCTGGAAACCAACTTCTCGGACATCAACTTTAGTACCCGGGTGCTGCCTACACCGGACGGCACTCCACCTTTCGGTTCCTATGGACCGAGCTACGGCCTGTTTGTCAGCAGCACAGAGGCCAAGAAGCAGCCGGCCGCCTGGGAGTTCTGGAAGTTCGTAACCTCGCCGGATTTTCAGCTAGGTTGGTCGATGCTGCGGGGGCTGATCCCGGCCCGTCTGGAAGCGCATAAACCCGAGATTTTCGGTAAGAGTCCGTACCGGGCACTGGCCGAGGCGGTGGCCAACGGAGTTTCTTACAGCTTCTATCCCGACGCAGTCGGGAACCTTATTCTGGGAACCATGGTCGATGAGATCATGGAGGGAGCGCCGATAAGAGACACCATGCAGCGTATCCAAGACGAGGTAGATGCTTACCTGGCCAAACACTCGGATGACTGCTGGATCTACGGCAAGGAATGGTACGACAAGAACAAATGATAGGGATTTTTGAAGGAGGGCGGCCCCGGAAGGCTGCCCTCCCTTCCTTCCGGCTCACTTATTCTGGCAAAAGATAAGATAGTCAATTGAAAGGAACACGGTTACTACCGGAAAATACAACTGCGCTGCTCGTGTTGCTGCTGGGACTGGCTTTTCTGGGTCTTTTTTGGTGGTACCCCCTGATCAAAACGTTCCTGCTCGGATTCAAACTGGCCGGTCTCGGTCATCCGGATGAGCCCTGGATCGGATTGGAAAACTACAAGGAGCTGTTCACCACCCCTGTATTCGGCCGGGTCATTCTCAACACCCTCTATCTGGCGGTTGTCATCGTCCCGGCTCAAATTGTTCTCGGTCTGGCGGTCAGCGCAGTACTCAACCGAACCAGGCTGGATATTGTTCAGCGGGTAGGTATCCTCAGCTTCTATACACCCTATATACTGCCCATCGTGGCTATCGGGATACTCTGGAAGTTCCTCTACCATCCCTCTCGCTTTGGTATTTTCAATTTTTTTCTTTCCAAACTAGGAATCGGCGTGTTGCGATGGTTGGAGGATCCCAAGCTGGCCCTCACCTCCGTCGCCATAATGAGGATCTGGCAGCGTGCCGGATATGTTATACTGATCTACTTGGCAGGTCTGCAGTCGATACCAAAAATATTCTACGAAGCGGCAGACATCGACGGCGCCACGGGGTGGCAGAAGTTTCGCAAGATTACACTGCCGCTGCTCAGCTCGACCACTCTGTTCGTCGTGGTGACCACCACGATAAGCGCCTTTATGACCTTTGAATCCATCTATGTGATGACCCTCACTGCCCAGGGCGGCCGGGGCGGTCCGGCCAACGCCACCAACGTGATGCTCTTCTATGTGTTCAACAACGCCTTTGAGAACAACCGAATGGGTTACGCCAGTGCCGCGGCAACCATTCTCTTTCTCATGATCCTGGGCGTCACCCTGCTGCAGTTCAGATACATCAGACAGAGATTCGAGTACTGAAGGTGGAGTAAGGGGATGAACGTAAAAAAGATCAGTGCGGGAGAAGTGCTGCTGTTCACCTTTTTCTTGATTCTGCTTATCCTCTACATATTTCCTCTTTACTGGATGTTCAGCTCCTCCTTTAAAACAGCGCGTGAGATCACACGAATACCGCCAACCTGGCGGCCTATGGACTTCTCTGTTGAAGGGTACATCAAAGTATGGGAACCCATATTCGCTCGATTTTTCTTGAACTCCATCATCTACGCCGGCGGATCGGTGCTCGTAGCCTTGTTTACCAGCAGCTTGATCGGATTCGTAATCATCATCTACCCCTCGAAATTGGGGACGGTGCTCTCCTGGTCGGCGATCTGTCTGATCATGATTCCCTTCACAATTTTGATCATTCCCCTCTATCTGCTCCTGGTGCGTCTTCATCTTTTAAACTCATATCTGGGTATGATCGCTCCGAGAATAGTCTATCCCTTCGGTATCTTCTTCATGCAGCTCGCCGTTCGCAACATACCAAGAGATTTGGTCGATGCGGCAAAAATCGATGGCTGCAGACCCCTGGGGATTTACTGGCGCATCACGGTTCCGCTCCTCAAAACAAGCATAGCCACTCTGGCTACACTGGAGTTTGTCTGGCGCTGGAACGAGCTGCTGTGGCCTTTAATCGTTGCCAGCACGGAGAGGCTTTTTCCGATTACCGTGGGCTTGGCCTCGCTGGTCGATCCGTACTTTATCGAAATGGATCAATATCTGGCCGCCTGCGTTATGGTGGTTACCCCCATCATCGTCATGTTCCTGTTTTTGCAGCGCTTCTTCGTCAAGGGAATCGCCATAACCGGAATGAAATAGCGGCTACTGATTTTATGATACAAGGTGGGAACAGGTGGTAAAAATCGGCATCGTCGGTCTAGGTAGAATCGCTACCGAATTTCACATTCCCAGTCTACGCCGAATAAAGGGGGCCAGTGTAACGGCTATCTGTGCGCGCACGGCGACCGATGAAAGGGTAAAGCTGGCCAATAGCCTGGGGGCGGAATTGTACGACGATTATCAGAACATGGTGAGCTCCGCGGCTCTTGATGCGGTTTATCTATGCAGTCCAACCGTGCTTCATCGGGAGATGGCGATCACGGCTTTTAACCGCGGGCTGCACATATTCTGTGAAAAACCCATCGCTATGAACGTAGAAGAAGCGAAAGCAATGTGCGCGGCCGGGCATAAGAGCGGGCGATTTCTGTTTATCGGGTACAACCGCCGTTTTTCACCGACCTACCGCAAAGTGAAACAGTTCTCAGAGCAGCACGGGATCAACCTTCTTCTGCTGGAAAAGACCAGGGGCGCCCTGGTGCGGAGCACAAGATCTGAGGTTGACAGAAGGGCCAGGGAGGAGGCTGCGATTATGGGACCGGAGCTTCTGGAGTTTGGTGTTCACTTTGTTGATTTGGCCAAGTGGATCTGCGGGAATGTGGTTGATGCTCATTTTACCAGCAGCTGGATCGAGGGTGTGGCGGCCTATCCGGGAAACGGTGTGGCGGTATTCAAACATAAAAACGGTTCGAGAAGCATGATGTATATGACAATTGCCGGTGGGAACCGCCGGGAACGCAGCACAGCCCTTGCCGATGAAGGCACCTGCGAGACCGACGGAGGGATGTTCGGCCGGAGCCGAGTCCTGATTACTCGAGGAGATGAGATCGAGGAATTCCAGTCGAGTGATGA
>JAGLQP010000204.1 GCA_023136785.1 Spirochaetales bacterium | reverse complement strand
ATGATCTACGTGGTGGTCGAGGAGCTGGTACCGGAATCCCAACGGGAGAAGCACAGCGATATCGCCACCATCGGGGCCATGCTGGGCTTCGCCGTGATGATGACCCTGGACGTAGCCTTGGGATAGGAGAGGAGCCGTATCGCCGGTCACAAATCCAACGTACAGATTTCAAACACAAGGAGAGCTCATGCTGCTGAATCTGAGAATTCTAGCATCCACCTTCCTTATGATCTTTCTGGCTGAGCTGGGAGACAAGACTCAAATTTCGATCTTCGCCCTGGCTGCGAATCGAAAAGCCTTCCTGTCGGTGTTTATCGGGGCAGCCGGCGCTCTGATTCTGACAACTTTGATCGCCGCAGCCTTGGGAGCGGCGATCGGCCGTTTCATCCCGGAGAAGGTCATCAAGATCGCAGCCGGGGCCGTGTTCGTCGGTTTCGGAGCCCTGACCCTCTACGAAGCCTTCAAAACTTGAGGATCCAAAGGGAATATCGATGGGTGTAATCCGTTTCTTCAGGAGACTGGGCCTGAAGTCGATCCTGAGCAGCGCCCTGACTCTCGAGCAGGATATCTACAATCTTTACGCCTCCCTGAAGGAGGAGCTCGACGAGCCGGAGGTGCCGCCAAGCATCGTGCGTATCGTAGACGAGGAGGCCGGCCACCAGAGTTTGATCCGGGATATGATCGCCAACCGTATCGGCGAAGAGGAGATGGAGAGAATTCTCGAAGGGGGGAATCTTCACATCCACGATCCCCAGGCCCTCGAACCCCTCTCCAAGAGCCGCTACGGACCGGTGCTCCGGCGCCTTGAGATCATTCTCGAAAGGGAAAGAGAGATCTACGATCTGTTCACCGGCCTGTACAGGAAGAGCAAGATCCCCTTCATCCGCAGGGCGTTTCGATTCCTTAAAGAGCAGGAACAGACTCACGTTCTGCTATTGGAGAGGCTGCTCAACAAGCCGAGATCTTAACTCTCCTGCTTCCAGGCCAGCCCCGGCTAGGAATCCTGCAAATACTTCTGGTACGGGTAGTTCCAGAACAGGGGTACCTGATCATGTGCCAGCCGTAGGTCCACGAACAGCTTGGCCGCTTCAGAGCGCTCGGACTCAGGTGTTTGCTCGAGGTACTCCACAAAATCCGTGTATTCCGTCGCGGTCAGGGGAATCTCGAGGGTGTCAAACATGGCCACCGCTCGATTCCCGCCGGAATCTTTGGCCAGATACAGGATCTTGTCCGCGCGTCGAAAGAGCTCCTTCTCGTCTTTGCAGGGTGCCTTGAGTTTCCGGCCTAATCCTTGAGCTACACCGATGGAAAGGGTGCCGAGCCCCCTGCCCTTCCAGCGTTCGAGAAAGTCTTCCAATCCGCCCCGGTACAGAGGATCTGTTTTCTTCTTTTCTACCAGCTCCTTTTGCGCCATAAGTACCGGTATCTCTTCGAGTTGGCCGGCGAAGCGCTCCTTCAGCAGCTCGACGTATCGGCTGCGGATGCGCTCGGCCTGGCCCAGGGCGGCTGCTGCGTTGCCCTTGATCACGACCAGGATCTCATCACCTCCAAAACGCACGGCCAGATCATCCTCCCTGCCTGAGGAGAGAATCACCTCGGCGGCCAGTTTCAGGACTTCGTCCCCGAAATCGTGGCCTCGGGTGTCATTGATCGCCTTGAAACGGTCAAGATCCATAATCACCAGGCTGAGCTGCTGCCCGGCCTGTTGGCTCTGGAGAAAGAGCGTAGGCATGAAGCGCAGATACTCGTTTTTTGAGAACATTCCGGTCAGCCTGTCGATCTCCTCAAAGTCCTTCTTCAAATCTACCCTGAGGGGAGTCTGGTCGTTGTCGATCTCGTTGCGGATCCTTCGCTCCTCCGTGGCGGCATAGATCACCTCTGCCCCGGTTTCTCTCAAAGCACTCCTCTCGTCGTTGAGCAGGAAATCCAAGATTTCGGTAAAGCCGAACAGGATCTCGAGAAATACCCGGTTGTATTCCCCTTCGGGGTTGTCGATGATCTTCCGATTCTCCGGCAAGGCCTCGATGTAGCTCTGGATCTGATTCATCACCGGCCCGGGTTGAAGGTCGACCAAATCGTCCCGCTCGAAGCGCTGCAGGGCGATGGGATTCTTGGCGCTGAGCTGATCCCGTCCAATGGCCAATTCGCTAAAGAATTCGTGGAGAACCTTGACCACCGCGTACAGCGGACGGCAGCGGAAGTACTCCTTACGATCCATGCTCAAAGCCACATGTCCATAGCCGCGAATGACATGGTTGCGGATCTGGTTGATCGTTTCGATTGTTTTGTGTCCCGCTGAGGAGCTCAAAAAACGGTTCTGCACCTCCTGCCCGCGCAGGGAAATCTCCTTCTCGAAGTAGTCCACCTCTTTGAGATAGCGCAGGAGCAGCTCTTCCCGGGTAGACCGCCACTGTCTTCGTATCTCCATGAATGATTCCCGTCCTCGGGTACCACGGCCGCGGATGGGATCGACTAAACTCAATACGGCTTCCGGGTTGAGAGATTCGAGCATCTGCCCGATGAGTTCGTGAAAGACAATCACGGGGGCCAGAGGATCCCGCAGGCTGATCTTCCAGAGCAGATCCGTGAAATCGGGCCGGCGGGAGACAAGAGGACCTCTGTAGTCCCGATGGGAGAAAATCTTCTGATGAAACCAGAGCAAAACGGCGTAGTCTCCCTCCCAGATAAGCTGTGCCCGGCAACCGGGGAAGGCGTAGTCCAGGATGGTCAGGATTCCCCGGAATTCCTCGTTGAAGTTGAAGATCTGCTCCTGAGGTGTTTCCTCAGCCGATCCTGCCGGCGTTGCCGACTCCTCCGGCCGGGCGCCCCGGATTTCTTTCTCCACGGACCGACGCCTGCTCCCCAGCCCCGGGCTCTGGGAAGCCCGCAGGACCAGCACCTCTTTGGGATCCAGTCCGACGAAGGAATAGATATGCCTGAGTATCGAGGCCACCTGGCCTTGAGTCCTGAACAGATTCAGCATCTTCAGCAGGGCCGGATAGAGTTGCCCGGCGAACCATTTCAGCCGGGCGTAGCAGGCCAGGAAATCCGCAATCTGCTGATCGATCCTGGTGCACACCTGCCGGACCTTCTCCTCATTGCTGTAGATACGTTTGTACAGACCCTTGATCAACTCACCGGCGCCGTTGATCCGTTCCTGCAACACTTCCGGATCGGCTTGAACACTCAAGGTGATCCTGTACACTCCTTTGACGACATCGGTCAGGTCGAACACGTTGACCGTCTTCTGATTGTCGAACCTACCCCGGATACCCTCCAGAGCCTCCATCAATCGAGGTTGAAGTTTCTGAAAATTTATCAACAACCGGTAACCGGCGGGCTCCCAGTTCAACAGATCCCGGGTCAACTCGCCTCTCAGATTGAAGTTGCTGTCGCTGTCCCGGCGGAGGAAACCTCCTCCCTTGAGAAGGGTCTCCCCACCCTTCTGGAGCTCGAGGAGGATTCGAATCAGGCTATACCCTTCGGGATCGCCCCGATAGGCACTGTCCAATACGAGCGATTTTAAAAACCCGTAAGAAATCGGGTCACGGGACGGCCAGAGAAAGGAAAACAGGCTGGAGAAAAACTGGCGTATTCCGCTGATCTCGAAGCCTTCGCTGTAGGCGTAGCTTTCGATCTTCAGCCGTACGGCGTAGGTAGGGCGTTTTCGCCTGGGCTGATCGAAGAGGAAGCGTTTCGGTGTGGTTCTTTCCCACTGATCCGATTCTCCCGCTGCCTTCTCGCCTCGGAGAGCCTGGCCGGGGATGCCCCGACCATCCACCTTGATCTCCTTGGCTGCTTTAGAGAAATCCCGGTAGAGCTTGCGCCTCTCCCGATCGGACAGATCACCGTATTCGCTCATACTATATAAATATACCCTCCCCAGCTTGTCTTTTAAAGGCGAACCGTTTACTTTGGGTGGATGCGAAAGACGCTCAGAACCAGACCGGAACAGATCCTGGGCGGCAAGATCCTGCCGACCCTGTTGAAGCTGTCCGTTCCCGCGATCATCGCCTTCACCTTTCACACCACCTTCAACTTCGTAGACCGACTGTTCGTCTCCCGGCTGGGAGCGATCGAGTTGGGGGCCCTGGGCATGGCCTTCACCGTGCAGAGCATCCTGATCACGATCGGCTCGGGAACAGGGATCGGGGCCAGCTCGCTCATCGCCCGCTTCATCGGCGCAGGAAAGAAGGATAAGGCCAACAACACAGCGGAGCACACCCTACTGATCATCCTGGGGCTGTCCCTCTTCTTTACCATCCTCGGCCCCTTTCTGACCCGGCCCCTGTTTGTTCTACTCGGCGCCTCCGAGCAGATGCTTCCCTATATCTTGAGCTACATCAACATCGTCCTCTACGGTTCGTTTTTCCAGTTCTTCGCCATGATCGGAAACGGCATCCTCCGGGGCGAGGGGAATACGGTCACCCCCATGCAGGTCATGATTCTCGGGACCCTGGTCAACATTGTCCTGGATCCTCTTCTGATCTTCGGGATCGGCCCCTTCCCGGCCCTCGGAGTGCAGGGTGCGGCCAT
>JAGLQP010000203.1 GCA_023136785.1 Spirochaetales bacterium | reverse complement strand
CCGGCGCTCCAGCTCCGAACCCGAACCGATCCAGACGACCCGGAAGGAGGAAAGCTCGTCAAGTACCGCTAATACGGGATAGATATGGCCTCCGGTTCCCCCTCCCGCAACTACAATACATTCTGTCATATACGTATGAGCCAAAAGCACCTTGAAGCGCTGATCGCGCTTGTACTAAAGTGATTCTACCATGAGGAAACTGGCCTGTTCAACGATCGTACTGCTTGTGCTCTGGGCACCGCCGATGTTCGCGGAATCCACCACCGATACTCTGCTTGCCCCAGAGCTCCTCGAGCGGTTGACCCTCGAGGGGGAGTTGAGAAACAGCCTGTCCGCTGCTTCACCGCTCCAGCTGATCCCGGAAGTAACACTCCGGCCGGAAATCGAGGAACGGATCAACGAGCTCGAGCTGAGCGTCGGTACCGAGATCCTGATACGTTACAGGAACGAAGCGATCGATTTTGATATCGAAGCTTCGAGACTCAAGATCTACAACATCCTGCGCTCTATCAGCACCATGGAGGGGATAGAGTACTACTCGGCCAGTCGAAAGCGTATGCGCACCCTATTTGCCCAGTCCTACGTGATCGACGGACCGGACAAACAGGAGCGTGTACCCGATCCTAAGGTAGAGGAGATCCCCGCCTACAGCAGGCTGTACATCTTCCAGAAGGACCTCACCTTCGGAGGAAACGTGTACCGTTCGGAGTACAGATACTCCGGACAATATTTCCTGCTAACCAACCTCAATACGACCACGATGCGCTATTTCCTCCTGCCCATGGTAAAGCCGGAGCAGAGCGTGACCTACATCCTTCTGATTCCGGCAGGCAAGGAGATTCTCTTCTACGGTGTCGCCGGGGCCCACACGATGAGCTTCTTCGGATTGGAAAGGAAGAGGGAAGATTCCTTCTACAACCGCTTAAAAGCGATCTACGGCTGGTTTACAAAACGTGTCGAAGACTCATTCTAAAGTTTCAGCTGACAACCACCTGGTTGCGTCCCCGCTGCTTCGCCTGGTACATGGCGCCGTCGGCCCGATTGATCCATCTGTCCGGAGATTCCCTCGGACTGAACTGAGCTACCCCTATAGACACGGTAACGCCAAAGTGCTCCTCACCACACTCGAACTTTGTCCCCTCCATGTCCGAACGAAAACGTTCGGATATGGATTCGGCGATGTCGGCGGTGGTATTGGAGAAGATGACGTAGAACTCCTCCCCGCCGTAGCGGCCGGCGTAGTCATACTTGCGGAGACTCTTTGTCAGTTTGGCGCCGATCTCCTGAATGACCAGGTCCCCGCACTGATGGCCGTAGTTGTCGTTGACCCGCTTGAAATGATCGATATCGATCATGATCCCTGTCAGAGGCAGACCAAGACGCATTGTGCGCTCGATTTCGATCTCGATGCGTTGAAACAGGGTACGTCTGTTGAGCAGACCGGAAAGGGTGTCCAAAGAGGCAAGCTGTTCCAGCTGCAGGCAGCTTTCCTCCAGCTCCTCGTTGATGCGTCGCACCTTCTGGTACTCCTGCCGCAGCTGTACGTTCTCCGCAACGAGGGTTGAGAGATTCTTTCCGTCGGTCCGCTGATCCTCCTGAAGCACTCCATGCAGCTTGCTCTGATCCTGCAGGCGGATAAAGGCCGCCTTCAGTCGAGCCTGCAACTCCAGCGCCGCAATCGGCTTGCTGATGAAGTCATCCGCTCCGAGCTCCAGCAGTTCATCCAGGTCATTCTTGTGGTTGAAGCCGGAGATCATCACGATCTGAATTGGCTTGAATTTGTACCTCCGGCGAATCTGCTTGCAGACCTCGTACCCATCCATACCGGGCATGACCACATCCAAGATAACGATGTGGATATCGTTGGCCTCGATTTCCTTCAAGGCCTCTTCCCCTGAAGCGGCTCGGAAAAGGGTATAGCGTTTATCCTCTTTGAGGATATCGACCATCAGGTCGAGGTGTTCCTTGTTGTCATCAACGATCAGAAGATTGGTAGTCACTAAAGACTCCCGGTAAAAGCTTTGCCCCATAGTAAACGAAATCAACAATTCCGGTCAATCTCAACGGAAAAGCCGCAGCACGAGTTGGGAGAAACCAATAATGGCTCCCAGGATACCGCCGAATACGTTGATCCAGCGCAGATGTTTTTGTATCACTGTGAGCAGGAGCTTCTCCACCTGGATTACGTCGAGGTCGTTGATCTTGTCTATCACCAGCTGACGCACATCGAAGCTTTCAATGAATGCGGGAAGGCGGGCATCGATGATTCGGATCAACTGAGTGGACAGGTAGGCGCTGGCCCGATTTTGCAGGGCAGCCTCGATATGCAGCAGCTCGGCGATGGAATCCTGCTGATGCTCCTCGATGAACTTCCGGGAGAAAGAGATCACTTCCGCGGCAATTGCCTGGGAAGTCTCTTTCTTGGAGAGATAGGTCAGCACTCTGACGGATACGAACTCGATCGCCTCCTGCTCGGGGATCTGTAGATATCGGCTGAGAATCTCCCCCAAGGTACGCTGCTTCAACTTGGCCAACACCCGGTCTATGGAGGCGGCGATCCGCTTTTGGGTCCCTTCCTCGGCAATTCGCGACAGCAGCGTATCCACCAGCGCACCGGCCACTCCCGGCCCTACAACCGAAAAAATCTCAGGCGCCGGTTTCTTTCGCCACTGGGAGAAGGTCCGCTTCAAGACACCCTTGAGCCTTTCCAGTGTATCCGGATCGTAGGCATAATCATGCAGCCTATCCATAGCTTCTTCGACGATCTCGGGCATCTTCTGTTCCAAGGTTCTGTCGAATTGCCCCGCAGAAATCAGGAAACGCTGCAGCACGTTCAGTTTTTCCAGTATGTCCCGCAGCAGACGTTTGCCCCGGCGATTCATCTCCTCCCTGGTATCGTCTTGGTTCAGCCATCGGAACAGAGAATCGAAAAGCGTGGGAAGCAGGGTAGCAAGGAGATCGGTCAATACCTGGGTAAGCTCCACGGAGAGGAGGCTCTCCAACAACTCGTCCCCCCCGCGACGCTGTTCGAGCCAGGCCTCGACGGCTTTCCTGATCTTGGTGCGGCTCTCCGGATCGAAGAGTTGGGGGATCACTCTCCGTACCACCAGTGATCCAACCTCGTTCCGCCCTAGAAGCTCCCCCACCGGCTTCTCGCCGAGAGAGTGGACGACCCGGCCGAGGATGTTCCGGACTCCGTGGATGAAGCTGCGGGAAGAGAAGAAGCTGTACAGAGCTTCGGATAGAAAGCCCTCCACCGAAGAAAAAACCAGTTCCTGGTTTCCTCTGTGCAGCGTCGCCAGAGGGGTGCTGATGATATCGCCGAGCAGGGCGTCGATATTCTCTTCGAGCTTGTTCTGGAACCCTTCTGCAGCCAGCTGCCGGCGCACCGCTTCCTCGGTGAGAAGTTCCCGGGAAACCATCTGCCCGATGCTCTCGGCCAGCTGATGACGCTGCTTGGGTATGATGCCGGGAGTCAAGGGCAGGCGCAGCCCAAGAACACGCTTTTCCGCAAGAGGGCGGAAAAGCATACGGATGGCGATGGCATTGGTAACGTAGCCGATTATGGCCCCCAGCACCGGAGGGAGAATCCACGGGAGCACTTTGGCCAACTGAATATCCCTGAAGAAGCTGAGATCCATGGAATAGAGGCTACTCGAGCTCCGCGGCAAAGCTCTCGGCCTTGGACTTGGAATCCAATACCTCGAGGAAGGCGCCGAAAACCCATCCCCGCAACCCCCCGAAGTTTACCTGGAACCAGTAGGAGGCGACATTGTCGATCGTTTCCTTGGCTTCGGTCCGGGTAATGATTTCCAGAACGGAACCCCGACGCAGATGGGCGACGATCTTTGCCTTCTGGAGCGGCTCCTCGCGAAGGCGCAAAAAGGGCGAGCGGATCACCGCCCACTCGGAGCTCAAGGTAAGCACCGGCGTGGGGGGTAGATCGATCCGTTCTACGGGCTGCTCCTTCTCGCAGGATACGAGGGATAGAGGTGCTATACTTAGTACTAAGATCAAGACCGATAGGGTTGCGGTCGCAGATCGCTTCATGGATTGCCCTTGATTGAAAACAAGATTCGCCTACATATTAACAACAATATGGTCAAAAAGACTACACTCCTTTTTTTCTTCCTCGCCTTTACCGTGGTTCTGCCGACACCGGTGCAGGGAATCTCTGGGTTCGCTCTGGGCGTGGGGACGCACGGCGGTGTTGCCGTGGCGGACGATCCCGTTGGATTCTCCCCTGATTTTTACACACCCAAAGTCCAGGTCGTCGGGGCTGTGACTGCGCTGCTCGATATCCCCCTGTTCGCTTCGCTTTCCCTCGGCTTCGGCCTGCAGCTCCACACTACCACGGCATCGAGTCTTTCCGGTGGCTGGAGCTACCGATCCCACTGGGGCGGGGGATTGCGGCTGTCCGCCGGCTACGGGGTGCAGCTGCCCGCCTCGTCCCGACCGCGCCAACTGGAATTGGGAGCCTCGGCCGGTGCATCCTTCAACTACGACCTCTACACCTGGACTACCCTGTATTTCTTCTATCCGGGAGTCTTTCTCGAGCCCTATCTCGAGCTCTACAACCC
>JAGLQP010000202.1 GCA_023136785.1 Spirochaetales bacterium | reverse complement strand
AAAATGTCGCGCTGCAGGGGGGCGACACAAAAGCCGTTGAGAAGGAAGACGGCGGTCCACGGGCGAGTCTGATTGAACCATTCGCTGCACCGAAATCAGGGGTCCTCCAGCGAATCGATGCATATAAGGTCGGGATCGCCGCCGGGCTGCTCGGGGCCAGTAGGGAGAAAAAAGATGACGAAGTACTCCCCGATGTGGGAATCGAGTTGAAAAAAATCCAGGGAGATGCGGTGCAGGCGGGGGAAACGCTCTGTTTGATCCATGGGCGGAATTCCGAGAGCGTTTCCAGAGCCAGATCCTACGTGGAAGCTGCCTACTCGATCGGCGAGGAGGAGGCGGCACCGCGGGACCGCATTCTAGAAGAAATCGGGGAAGATGATCTGGGAAAAAACTGAACTGAATCCCGACGAGGTCAGGGAGATCGCCAGACGATACGATCTGGACCTGATAAGCACCGCGGTCTTGATCCGTCGTGACTATCTAGACGGGGAGTCCCTCCGCTTTATTCTCGAAAACGATCCTCTGCTGCTGCACAATCCCTTCCTGTTCCAAGACATGGGTAAAGCGATAAAGCGGATTCACCGGGCGGTTTCCGAAGGACAGACCATCCAGATCTTTGGAGACCGGGACGTCGACGGGATTACCTCTACGATCCTGCTCCGGGAAGTCCTCCAGGGGCTCGGAGCGCAAGTGCGGTGGCAGATCCCCGTGGGGGAGGATGACTACGGGCTAACCCTGCAGGTGGTGGACGCTTTCGCCGCAGAGGGCTGCAAGTTGTTGATCACCGTAGATTGTGGGATCTCGAACAACGAAGAGATTGCCCGAGCCGCGGAACTGGGGATCGATACGATCGTTTTGGATCATCACAATCCACCGGAGCAGCTGCCCGAAGCGCTTGCCATCGTTGATCCCAAGTGCCGGGACTCTGCCTATCCCTTTCGCGATCTTTCCGGCTGCGGCGTTGTGGCCAAGCTGGCCGTGGCCTTGGCCTTCAGTGCGGCTCCAATATTTGACACACCTATCTGGTTCCTTCATGTTCAACCTGCAAACGACACTTTCAATATCGAGGCGGTCAGGCTGGTGAATTTGGTCGTGGAGGAGCGAATCGTCGATACCCTTCCGGCCGGAGGCTTAGGTTTTGCAGGAACCAGATGCTCCGGCAAACTCAAAGGGAATAGAGTTCTCGTCTACGATCGGGAGGCCCAACTGCGTTTTCTGCGGGAGATGAACGGCGAAGGGGAGTTTGAATTGGAGGATATACAGCCTAACATCGCTGCAATTTTTCCTGAGTTCGCCGGAAAAAGCCTGATTCGAATACGGGAAATGATGGGGACGCTACGCTTCGAGCGTAGGGCAGAGATGGACGTGCTGTTGGAGTTGTACACGGCGATTACCTGGCGTAAGCTCGATCTGCACACGATTCTAGAGACGATTGTCGATCTTGCCGCATTGGGGACGATCGCCGATCTGATGCCCCTGGTCAACGAGAACAAAATTATCGTGCGGCGGGGCCTGGAAGTGATGAGCCGGATGCGGCGTTCCGGTCTTCGTGAACTTCTGATCAGGCAGAATCTGCACGGTCGGCGGCTTACCACCAAAGATATTTCCTGGCATATCACTCCTGTCCTCAATTCAGCAGGCAGGATGGGCGAGCCCCAGCGAGCGGCCGAGCTTTTCCTGTCCGACACTCAGGAGGACATTGAGGGGGTCATCGATTCCATCCTCCAGCTCAATCGACAGCGAAAGCAGCTGGGTGACAAGGTTTGGGATACCTGTTTCCCTCGGGCCCGGGCCAGCCTGGAGCGCACCGCTGGAAAGCTCGTTTTCGTGGCGGATGCGTCGATTCGCCGAGGCATCACCGGCATCTTGGCGGCCAGGCTGGTGAGTTTTTTCAAAATACCCTCTATCGTTGTATCCCTTGGAGAGAGCAAAGCTGTGGGATCCCTGCGGAGCCCGTATCCCGTCGGCGGGTTTCTTGACCTGTTCGCCGAGTACTTCCTGAACTACGGAGGACACGATCGAGCCGCGGGTTTCAGTCTCCCCGCTGATCTGTTCGAACAGTTTGAAACCCGTTTCTTTCAGATAGCCCAGACCTACACACCCCCTGATCGAGAAGAGGCAAAGATCTCCGTAGACGCTGAGGTTCCCCCGGCCTACCTCAATCCTGAGCTCATCAAGATCGTGGAGACATTCGAACCCTACGGGGAGGGATGTCCGCCCCTGGTTTTCCTAACCCGGGGAGTACGTATCGAGCGGGTGGAGATCGTAGGTCGAAAAGAGCCGGCTCATGTGAAGATGCTGCTCGCTGCGGATCGTTATAAATGGCCCGCCGTGTACTGGAATGCCGCACCCCGCGCAGGGAAGGATTTCGATCTCAACGACACGGTAGACATCGTATTTCGACTGAACCGCAACTATTTCATGAATACCGAAACCCTTCAGCTGACGATTCTAGACCTGAAACGATGAGAAAGATCCCCCTTCTCGCCTGTTTGCTCGTCGCTCTGCTCACGCCGGGACCGATCAGCCCGGAAACCCTGCGGCTGCCCGCCGACTCGGTCGCCTCGATGATCCTCGGCGGCAGGCCCTACTGTAGAATCTCAGAACAGTGCCGTTATGAATGGTTGCACGGGGAGCTCAACCCCGTGGAGGGGCTCTTCTCCTACTATGCGGCGAATCAGCTGCCCATCGGGGTTCGGTTTGCCGTGCCGGAGCAGACGGCTCGCGGAGAGGTGCTGAGCGGTTATTTCCAGTTCACCGAGAGCATCGATCGCCTCGATGCCAGCCTGGAACAGCGGGATGGAGATAGCAGCATCACAGTCAAGGGATTTCCCGTCGATGATGCAGGACGGACCTGGTATTTTCTGCTGGGAATCCCCAGCACCGCTGAGTCTGGAAAGTATTCGTTAAACGTTCGCGGGTCCCGGGATAGACGGTACACCCTCTATCTGGCCGAAGTGGAGGTTCGCTACAAGCGGTTCGGCAGCGAGGAAATTGCCTTTAATCAGTCCCTCTCCGAGCTCATGACCACTCCGGATCCGCGCAAATTCGTTGAGTTCCATGAACTGCGTGAGATCCTTGCCTCCTTTCGTTCCCGGTCGTTATTTCATACGGGGAACTTATCCATACCGGTTGAAGCCACGCGGCGCTCCTCCCAATTCGCCGATCGCCGGCTGTACAGCTATACGGATGGGGGCAGCTCGCGATCCCTTCACAATGGGGTTGATCTGGCAGCACCGGAGGGTACGCCTGTTTTCGCCTCCGGGGCCGGGCGGGTGGTACTGGCTAAAGAGAGGATCATCACAGGCAACAGCGTGGTGATCGAGCATCTTCCCGGAGTGTTCTCGCTGTACCACCATCTGCAGGATATCGAGGTTCAGGAGGGGCAGCGGCTGTTCCAGGGTCAGCGAATCGGAACCGTCGGAATGACAGGTCTGGCAACAGGTCCGCACCTGCATTGGGAGCTGAGAGTTTCGGGAGTGGCCGTGGATCCGGATTTTTTTGTTGGCCGTCCTATGATTGACAGAACCGTTTTTTCACATAATATTCTGGATCAAAATTAGAAGAGGGGAGTGATTTCCATAAGAAGAAGGCTATGGAACGAAAGCGGAATAAAAATCAGAAGGAGAGATTTCAGCGTTTGAAGAAGCGTTTTGCTCTCCCTCCTGCCTAGGTAGTGCAATCTTATTGCGAGCGCGAATCTATGACCCAGAGGAACCGGCGGTCCGCCGCTACGGTGCGGGAAATCCGTACCTCCGGGTCTGTGGGAGGCTCGGGTGGGCAACCACCCGGGCCTGCCCGGCAATATCGGATCGTATTAATCTTATCGGTAGCTATATACCCATGATACTATTAATTAGTATCATATAGCGCCGTGAATAAGAAAAACCAAAATACTTTAGCGGCAATATTCGAAGAACCCGTTCGATCGGACATCTTATGGAAGGATATCGAAAACCTTCTCTACGCGCTAGGTGCTGAAGTCGGTGAAGGCAAAGGGTCGCGAGTCCGCATCGCACTGAAGGGTGTCCGCGCTGTGTTTCACAGACCCCATCCAAGAAAAGAGACGGAAAAAGGATCTGTGAAATCAATGCGGAGGTTTTTGATCGCCGCAGGAGTGAGCGATGTTGAAGTATAAAGGATATACAGGCTACGTCGAATTCGATGATGACGCCGGAATACTCCATGGTGAAGTCCTGGATACTAAAGATGTTATCACCTTCCAGGGAGAGACTGTTGAGGAATTGAGAAAAGCATTTCGGGATTCGATTGATGATTACCTTGAATTCTGCGCCGAAAGGAATGAGAAACCCGAGAAGCCCTTCTCAGGTAAGTTTATTGTCAGGCTGCCCTCAGAACTCCACCATCGCGCCCATCTTAAGGCTATGGAGCAGGGGAAAAGCCTCAATCAGTTGGTGGTTGAATCGCTAGAAAAAGTTATCTGAAGCCCTGTACTTTCCTGCTCTGTGATTTCTGAGTTTTCGACAGGAGCATTCGTAATGTTGCACAAGGGTGGGGTACCATTGCGGAAAAACACCATCCTTAGGGTTCTATTTGATTTCGACTATGATCTTCTTACCGAGTGCCTTGGCA
>JAGLQP010000201.1 GCA_023136785.1 Spirochaetales bacterium | reverse complement strand
AGAGCGCGAAACAACTGAAACTGTCGGAACCTTCGATTCTGCAGAATCAGGGAAAAGCTGCCGCCGCTTCTGCTAGAAAAAGGATCTCCGGGCGGTACTCGAAATGCATCGTATCGAAGAAAAACCACTTGCCGCCCCAGATAAAACCCTGCTGCTCGAAGGCATCGACAACCTGAAGAGGTACCATCCAGCGCTTCTCGTAGGGGATCGCATACCACTCGTCGGTTTGGGGCAAAGCCCACCGCCAGTAGGTGTGTCGCCCACCAAAGCTCTTGGGTGACAGATCAATGGCGATTCCGTAGCTGTGATAGCTCCGCGACTGAGTTCCCGCAATCTCCCGCCAGTTATACCCGGCCAAACCCTTGAGCCCGTCAACAAAGCGCTGCACTCCAGGATCGGTCTCGACGAGGATTCCCAGACGTCTTCCCACCCCTTTCAGCGGTTCTGCAACCTGCTCATGGACCCGTACATCAAAACCCATCAGATTCACCGTGACAATCCCGGCTTCTGTCTGTCCTCGGGTGCCGGCCTTGTACAGATCGGCAATGAAACCCTCCTGGCGCCTGGGTGGATTTGTGGCGGCTTGCTCAAGACGTTCTTTCAGCCTGCGTTTTGTCTGTTCATCAAGGTCGGGAATCGGGGGCAGGCCGGGAGAGTAGGAGTAGAAACGATAGGAAGCATAATCCTCCCACCGATGCCGGAGCTCTTCCGGTAAAAGACGTCCGTGGGCCCAGTAGTACCAGGTGTCATCGATACGAACCGCCCAATCATCTCCTCGGAAGGCAAGCTCGGCGATTCGATCCGGATAGGCCTGAGCCAGAGCCTTCATCTCTCCCTGACCGGCAGAGTCCTCCCTGGCCCCGGTGGAACGTTCCGCCCGTGGAGCGGCGGAAGGCCTGTCAGGATTACCGGAGGTCTCGCAGGAAACTCCAACCAGTACAACCAGCAAACCGATTAAGACCAAAAACGAACCACGCTTCATAGCATCTATCAATATACGAACTGCGGAGCGGATAGAAAAGTCATATCCCGGCGCTCGTTGTAGGCGCTGACAGTGTCCTTGCTCGGTTGAATAGACTTTGTATTTCCAACCCCCCGGCCGGCGCATCTTACACGGCCTCGTCGAACTCGTCTCGATAACGGGCAACCCCCGAAACGCCTCGCAGGGCAGTATCGTGGAAAACGAGAATCATAAACGCCTGGTCCGGAACACCCTCCCACTGGCATTGAATTCCATACCGGGAGGCCGGCTCAAAACCGAATCGGGGATAATACTCCGGATGACCCACTACGATGACAAAGGGAATCGAAGCCGCCCGCAATCGCTTCAATCCTTCACGAACCAGTTGGGATCCGATGCCTGCCCTCTGATGCTCAGGAAGCACCGCCATCGGCGCGAGCCCCATACCCAGAATCGGTTCACCCGGGCCATCGGAACTTGCCGCTCGGGTTTCAATCGTTACCGGGCTAAACAGGATATGGCCCACTGGACGCTCATCGGCGACCGCGACCAGAGAGAGCAGGTTGCTGCAGGATTGGCATAACTTGTCAATGATATCCGCTTCTTCCCTTCTGCCGAAGGCCGCCTCGTTGATTCGACGGATTACCTCACGATCTCCGCGTCCTTCCTCCCGTATTTCGATATTCATCGGAACAGCCTCTGGATCCGCCACTGATGCAGGTCCGATACCACGGCTACGGTTAGCATCAGTACTCTTCCAGCCCTTCTCCTGTATTCCTCGGTCACCCACAATCCCGCGGCGATTGCTTCCCGGTCCGCACCCTTTTGACTGAGGAATTCAAAGATTGCGGCAGAGTTCATCTCCTCCTCCTTTGCGACCCACGCCTGTGCTTATCCCCGACATTATACAGCAAGAGCCGGCGAACGTGGAGCGTTTACCTCCTACTTGATCTCGGTGGATATGGGCGTCACCGCCTGCAAGGTGCCTTACGCACCGGCGTACATCGCCAAGGAAGGTCATCGAGAGGGGGTATCTGGGAAAGAAGCGAAAAGCCCCCCAGGTGTTGATTCGTTCACCTGACTTATTGGCCGGCGGCATTCCGGTCGGCAAAGAGATCCCGGCGCCGGAACGGGGCGATCAGGAAGCGCCCCATCACCTTGGCACCGCTGAGCCAGACAAAGTGGGCATGGTTGCGTCGGTTGGCCAGGATCTTCCCGACCAGAAAGCGGGCCACCGTCTCCGGTAGATCCCCGATAATGTTGACCACCCGCCGCATTCTCTCCGCATCCTTCATCTCCTTCATAGGACCGGTCAGGAAATCTGTGACCATCATTCCGGGGCTCAAGGTACCGACCAGGACCGGGCAACCCTCCGCTTCATCGGCAAGACACCTGGTAAAGTAGCGCAGGGCCCGCTTGGTTGTTCCGTAGAGGGTAAGACCATTGCGCCGGTTCCCGTCCGAGCCCCAGCCTTCGACGTTGTAGATTCCTCCCCCGCCCTGGGCTCGCATCCCCCGCATGGCTGTTCGTGAGCCCTGAACCATTCCGAGCAAATTCGTTTCTACCAGACGGCGCACCTCCTCCACGGAAAGCTCCCACGCCGGCAGATACGCCTGCGGGATCCCGGCGTTGTTGATCCAGATATCCACCCGCCCCCAGCGCTTCACGGCACCGTCCCAGAGGGCTTGGACCTGCAGTGGATCGGACACATCGCAGGGCTGTCCATGCACCGGCTGGACGGTCTCAGATCCAAGACCGGATTGTCTGCCTTCCGCGGCCGAGCTCAACCGCGATAGTGCCCGCTCCACGGATTCCCTGGTCCTACCGCTGATCGTGACCCGGCGGCCCCGTTCCAAAAACTCTTTGGCCAGGGCGAAACCCAACCCTCGAGTGCTTCCGGTAATCACCACACCGGGATTTATTTCCTTTTCGGTTGTGTTTTTCCCTATCGATTCATCGACACTAGGCATTCCTGGTCCTCCCGATCTCAATGGAATCTACACAGGAATACGGTTCGGCACAATAACAAGCGCTCACGGTGGGCAAAAAAAATCAAAATTTCCTGCAAGAACACTTGCTTTGTTTAGTATCGTGTATTACACTATAGTAAGCTAAACACAATACTATACAGTGTTTAAATACCTAAATAGCATGGAGGAGCTATGAATGTTCAATTTAAGAAGGGAGTCCTGGAGCTCTGTGTTCTAGTGGTACTTTGCCGACGGGACTACTACGGCTATGAACTGGTGCACACCATCTCGGAGAACATCGACATCGCCGAAGGTACGATCTATCCTCTGCTGCGGCGGCTGACCAAGGAGGGATACTTCACCACCTACCTGCGGGAATCCGAGGAGGGTCCTTCCCGGAAGTACTACCAGATCACCGAAAAGGGACAGACCTATAAGGAGGACCTGCTCCAGGAGTGGAGCCACTTCGTGAGCAGCGTGAACAATCTCATTCAAGAGGAGGAGGTAGCATGAACAAGGAACAATTTTTGAGCCAGTTGAAGCGCTCCCTGTCCGGAGTCCCGGAGACGGAGAAGAAGGATATCCTCTACGACTACGAGGAACACTTTCGCAGCGGCATGGAAAACGACCAGAAGGAAGAGGAGATCGCTCGATCCCTTGGCAAACCGAGGGTTCTGGGAAAGTCTTACCGTATTGAGAGTCTTCTGGATGAAAGCAGGGGCGGCCGACGGACTGCGAATGTGCTGCGGGCGGTATTCGCCTCGTTGAGTCTGGGATTTTTCAACGTGATAATCACCGTCCCCGTTTTCGCCGGTCTGCTGGCGGGCCTGATCAGCCTATGGGCGGGAGCGGTCTCGCTGGCCATGACGGGGGTGGCGGTGATCCTGGCGATCATTCTACAGCCCCTGCTCCCGGCCTTCATTACCCTCGGGGGCTTGAGCATCCCCTTTCTGATCTTCGTATCGATCGGGATCAGTGCTCTGGGTCTGCTCTCTCTCATCGGCATGTGGAAACTCAGCCAGTGGTTTTTCAAGATTACAGCCAAGTACGTGCAATTCAATCTACGAATTATCAAGAAACAGGAGGCGAAAGCATGAACGCCACATTGAAGAAAATTGTATTGATCACCGCCATCGTTGCGATTGTATCCCTGGGCATCGCGACGATCCTCTTTTTCACTACCAGTATGAAAGGACGATGGGAGCCGAAGGACGGAATCACCGTGGATGAGCGGAGAACCTTCTCACCGGAGGGAACTGCCGAAATCAATATGCAGACCAGCAGCACCGATGTACTTGTCGGAAAAAGCGAGGGAAGCAGCATCGAAGTGTATCTGCACGGCACGGTGCGCACCAGTCGATTCGAAGCTATACCTACGTTGCAGGCCGAACAAACGGGTGAGTTACTCCAGATCGCCACAGAGCGTAAGAATAAACGAACCTGGTTTCTCGGCTTCTACTCCGACGATCTCGTCCTGGAAATCAGAGTGCCGGAGCAGTATCGCAACCGGTTGGTCGTACGCACCAGCTCCGGGGATGTGGATATCACCGATCAGAATCTCTCCGAGCTCTCCGTCGACACCAGCTCGGGGGACATGCAGCTTCGCTCTGTACAGGCCGCCGCGGTTTCGCTGGAATCTTCCTCCGGGGACCAGGAGGCGGAGAACCTTCAAGCCGAGTACTCGGAATTGACCAGCACCAGCGGTGATAT
>JAGLQP010000200.1 GCA_023136785.1 Spirochaetales bacterium | reverse complement strand
GGTCCAGGCTACCGGGTTTTGGCTCCCTTTGGATCCCGGCGGCTCACCGGGTATGTCGTCGCTACAACGGAGACACCTCCCCCGGGGGGCAAGGAAATCAAACAGATCGAACGGGCCGTGGACAAACGAGCCATCTTTGATTCGAGAATGCTCGATCTGGCCGGGTGGCTTTCCGACATGTACCTCTGCTCCCTCGGAGAAGCCCTGGCCACCGTCCTTCCCGGGGGTCGGCGGGAGGTCGAACCGGAGGAGATGGGTGGAGAGTTGGCAATTTCCAAAGAGGTGATCCTCTCCGCCCATCAGAGGGACGCTATCGAACAGATCGGCAGGGCAAGTCGGGGGGTGTACTACCTGCATGGTGTCACCGGATCGGGAAAAACGGAAGTGTTCCTACAGGTCAGTCGAGAAAACTTGGGCAGGGGCAGGGGAGTGATCTATTTGGTCCCCGAGATCTCCCTCACCCATCAGGTCATCGATGTTTTTCAAACATTCCTCGATCGACCGATGGCGGTCCTGCACTCCGGCCTGACCCCCTCGCAGCGGCTGAAAATGTGGCTGGATCTGCTCGACGGAACGGTCGGGCTGGTCATCGGAGCCCGCAGCGCCGTGTTTGCTCCTGTAAAAAACTTGGGTCTAATCATCATCGACGAGGAGCACGAGGGCTCCTACAAATCAGGGTCTACCCCCCGCTACCATGCCCGCCAGGTGGCGATGCACCGTTGCCGCACCGAAGAAGCGGTTTTGCTGATGGGCAGCGCGACTCCCTCTCTGGAAGCGTACCACTACATGCATTCGGGGAAGCTCCAGCACTTCAGCCTGCCGGAGCGTTTGAGCGGCGGCAGCATGCCCGCCGTGAAGATCCAGGATCTGAACGGAGAATCCGTTCCCCTGTCCCGACCGCTGATCCGGGAGATACGCAAGACCCATGAACAGGGTCGTCAGAGCATTCTCTTTCTCAACCGCCGCGGCTTCAGCTACTTCTTTCACTGCCACAGCTGCGGCTACGAGATGAAGTGTAGAAATTGCTCGGTCAACCTCACCTTTCACAAACAGAAGAACAGCATGGTCTGTCATTACTGCGGGTACCGCAGCCCCCCCGTCGATGTCTGCCCCGAGTGCGGTTCCATCGATGTGGGTTATTCAGGATTCGGTACGGAACGAATCGAGGAGGAGATCGAACGGCTGTTCCCCGATCTGACCGTACGCCGGGTCGATAGCGATTCTGTACGGAACAAGCACCGTCTCAAAGAGATTCTGAACGAGTTCCACGCCGGCAAGATCGACATCCTCCTGGGAACCCAAATGGTGGCCAAGGGTCTGAATTTTCCGGGAGTCAAGCTGGTGGGCATCATTTCCGCAGATACGGGTCTGCAGCTTCCCGACTTTCGAGCCGCCGAGCGCACCTTCAACCTGATCGTACAGGTCTCCGGCCGGGCCGGACGTTTTCACCCCGACGGCAAGGTGGTCGTGCAGACCTACCTTCCTAAAAACGAAACGATACGACTCGCGGCGCAGGGTGATTTGGAAGTGTTTTACAGTAAGGAGTTGGAGGCCCGAAAGATGTTGGGGTTTCCCCCTTTCACACGTCTGATTCGGCTGGTGTTCCGTGCTCGTAATTCCGCAAAATCCCACAGCGCTGCGGCAGGCTTTGCGCACGTCCTCTCGGATCATGGGAAAGTCCGGACCGATGTGGAAATCCTCGGTCCCGCAGAATGTCCCCTTTCGGTGATTGCGGGAAATCACAGGAATCATCTTATTTTCCGTTCCAGGAATTTCAAACATGTTCACACTCTGGTCCGGCAAAGCCTGCAGCGATTTAAGATACCCTCCGGCGTATATGTGGAAGTCGACGTGGACCCGTTCTCACTACTGTGAACCGATTCGTTGACTTTCTACCATTGCTTTAGTAATGTTTAGCCAGGACATAGGAAATGTTGAATATAGTCACTCTTGGCGATGAACGCTTGAAAAAACATTCTATTCTTGTTCCTGATCTTGACGGCGAGATCAAGAGTCTGATCGAGCAGATGTTCGAAACGATGCATGCAAACAAGGGCATCGGGCTGGCTGCTGTCCAGGTGGGCAAGCTGATTCGACTGTTCATCACCCATCTACCGAAAGACGCCCCCAGGGTATTTATAAATCCGGAGGTGATAGAAACTTCTGTCGATCAGGGGTCCTTCGAGGAAGGTTGTCTCAGTATCCCCGAGGTAAACGCCGATGTTATCCGTTCCAAGCATGTGAAGGTACAGGCTTGGAACGATAAAGGCCGGCCTTTGTCCATGGATGTCGACGATTTTCTCGCTCGGGTCATCCAACACGAGATCGACCACCTCAATGGAGTGTTGTTCATAGACCGGATCGATCCGAAGAAACGGGAGCGGCTGGTCAGACAGTACGAGAACATCAGTACCGGCTGATGCGCATTCTGTTTGCCGGCAGTCCGGAATTTGCCGTTCCCTCTCTTGTGTCGCTGCACGAGGACCACCAGATCACGGCCGTGCTTACCAATCCCGACAAACCCGCAGGCCGCGGCAAGCAGCCCGAGGCTACTCCGGTAAAAACGCAGGCCCTGGCTTTAGGCCTACCCGTTCTCCAACCACAGAGCTTTGACCCCCCTGTCCTTGGAAGGGTCGGCGCCCTTGGCGCTGAGCTGTTGGTGGTGGTGGCCTTTGGCAGGATTCTAAAAAAAGATTTCCTCGATCTCTTCCCTCGCGGAGGAGTCAATGTCCATGCCTCCCTCCTGCCCAAGTACAGGGGACCCTCGCCGATTACAGCGGCCATCCTGTCTGGGGAGCGGGAGACCGGTGTGACCGTTCAGAAGCTGGCCGTGAAGATGGACGCCGGCGACATTCTCGGTGTACGCATCCTGAAATTGACCGGGAGGGAAACGACGGGGTCGCTCTCGGACACCCTTGCCGGTACGGGGGCGGAACTTCTCGCCGCTGCGGTGAAGGAGATCGAGCGGGGCAGGTCGAATCCGCTTCGGCAGGACGAGGAAGAGGCGACCTACTGTCGCCTGGTGAGCAAGCAGGACGGCAGGATCGATTGGACCGCGGATGTGCAGATCATCGAGCGCATGATCCGTGCCTATGATCCCTGGCCTCGGGCCTACTCCTTCTACAACGGCAGCCGTCTGAATCTGCTCTCCGGTGGGGTGTATCCTGTATCCATCGACGCAGGCGGGAAGAAGCAAGGACTTGTGCTTGCCACCGACAATCGGTATGGTATTCTGGTGAACGCAGGAGGGGGTGTGTTGTACGTTTCCGGTCTGCAGCTTCAGGCAAAGAAACCGTTGGACTGGCGCTCTTTTCTCAACGGACAAAAAGATTTCATCGGCGCCCAGCTGGGAGAATAAAGATGAGCAGCACAACAAAGGGTCTATCCTGGACCGAGAAGGTTTTCCCGAACCGGAAAGATCCGCCCGACAAACGCAACTTCAAGTTGGTGATACTCATGATCGTGGCGATGTTTGCGTTCATGGTCTTGATCGGATTCGTCACGTTTTGGCTTTCCGTGCGCGGTGCCGAGGAAGTCCTGGTACCGAAGGTGGAGAACAAAGAGCTGATATCTGCATTGATCGAGATGCAGGAAAAGGAGCTGTACCCCCGGATCCAGGTCCGTTATTCCTCAGATTACCCAAAGGGGATGATCATCGATCAGAAGCCTTCCTCCGGAACGATCGTTCGTGCCGGTCGCCGGGTCACCCTTACGGTCAGCCGGGGCCCGGTTATTGACAGGGTCGAGGACTACGTCGGCCAGAAGGTGGAGGATGTCCGCATTCACCTTCAGACCCTTTTTGCTTCCTACCGGGCGCTGCTCAAGATAAAAGAGCCGGTGTCCTACGTCTTCGATCCTGAACCGGCCGGGAACATTTTGGCCCAAAAGCCCGAGCCGGGCACCGTGATCGACAGTGTGACCGAACTGGAGCTGGTGGTCAGCAGAGGTCCCAGAGGAGAGCTGGTAACCGTACAGGAGTTTACAGACATGGAATTCCATAACGCCATCGCTCAGCTTTCCAACTCCAATTTTCCCTTTATCTTCGCTGTGCGAAGGGCGGAGGGGGACGAGGGTAGAGGCGTAATCGTTTCCCAGACACCCGAAGCGGAGAGCGAGGTCCCTTACGGATCGGTGATGCAGCTGACCATGACCAGGCCTGAAAGAGTCCCCCGCGGCAAAGTGTTCGGGGTGTTCGAGTACGTCCTTCCCGATTATCCGATCATGGTGGATATCAGCCTGGATTCCATCTCCGCCGAGGAAAGCACCACCCTCCTGACCATGAAGCATCCCGGCGGTCCGATCTCGATCCCCTACATCGTGGACGAGAAGAGCGAGCTGGTCCTGTACATCTTCGATCAGGAGGAGATCCGGAAGCAGGCCGGACTCGGGCAGTATAGGTAGCTGCGGCGCCCCTTGGGCAGCGCTTGCAAAAACAAGTGCAGTAGTGTGAAGTTGAAAGCACGATGTATAAAATCCCGAAATGGTGTCGGTACCATTGGGGAAACGTGAATTTTTAAAGTTTTCCTTTAAAATTTCAATTCTCCCAATGACGTGGAGGGTATCTCTGTTGCCAAATGAGACAAATTGGCCTATGTGTCGTTTGGCCACATTGAGATTGGCCACCAAATAGTGGTTGTCCCGCAACTGCGG
>JAGLQP010000020.1 GCA_023136785.1 Spirochaetales bacterium | reverse complement strand
AGAGGAGGGGAAATGCTGGAAAAGGTAATCCAATCCCTGCGCTCCGACCGGCGGTTCATGTCCTCGGTGGCTCACTGGCAGGTCATCCCGGCCCGGGAAGGGCGCTATGAAGAGTTCCCGCCGGAAATAGACGGGCGGATCCTTGCCGCGGTTCGGAACAAGGGGATTCGGCGCCTGTTCACTCACCAGTATCAGGCCTACGCCGAAGTTCGCAGGGGCAACAACATCGTGGTGGTCACGCCCACCGCTTCCGGGAAAACTCTGGCCTATAACCTTCCGGTGCTCCAGAGCCTGATCGAAGAAGCCCAGGCCAAGGCCATGTACATGTTTCCCACCAAGGCTCTGTCCCAAGACCAACAGGCCGAGCTGAACGAGATCCTCCTGGGTGGGGAGATCCCGGTTCGCATCTTCACCTACGACGGGGACACCCCCCGTTCGATCCGGATCTCCGTCCGCGAAGAGGGTAGGGTGGTCATCACCAATCCCGACATGCTGCATATGGGAGTGCTGCCCAATCACACCAAATGGATCAAGTTTTTCCAGACCCTTCGATTTATCGTGATCGACGAGATCCACACCTATCGCGGGGTGTTCGGCTCCCACATGACCAATTTGATCCGCCGCTTGAAACGCATCTGCAGCTTCTACGGCGCCAAGCCTCAGTTTATCTGCTGCTCCGCCACGATCGGGAATCCGAAAAGTTTGGCGGAGAAGATCGTAGAGGAGCCGGTTACCCTGATCGGGGAGAACGGAGCCCCGGCGGGAGAGCGGCACTTCGTGTTCTACAATCCTCCGTTGGTGGATCCGATCCAGGGCATTCGCCGCGGTGTGGTCAAGGAGTCCCAGAGACTGGCAACCCAGCTTCTCAAAATGAAGGTCAAGACGATCGTCTTCGCCCGCTCCCGGCTTCGGTCCGAGCTGATTGCGGGGTATATCCGGGATTCCCTGAAGAACCTCTACACGGAGGACAGCCGCATCACCGTCGCCTCCTATCGCGGCGGCTATCTGCCCAACGAGAGGAGGAGCATCGAACAGGGTCTGCGTAAGGGAAAGATCCAGGGGGTGGTTTCTACAAATGCGTTGGAGTTGGGAATCGACATCGGCGGTCTGGACGCCTCGATCCTGGCCGGATTTCCCGGCACCATTGCCTCCACCTGGCAGCAGGCCGGAAGGGCGGGAAGGCGCTCCGGCGTATCCCTGTCGATCCTGGTGGCCTCGGCTTCGCCGATCGATCAGTACATCATCCGGCATCCCGAGTACTTTTTCGGAAGCTCTCCGGAATCCGGATGGGTGGACCCGGACAATATCTACATCTTGAGCGATCACTTGAAGTGCGCCGTATTCGAGCTTCCCTTCGAGGAGGGGGAAGAACTGGCAGGAAATTACAGAGAGGTCCTCGACTACCTCGAAGAGCACGGGGTCATCCGCTACACAGGGGGAAAGTGGTTCTGGTCGGACCGGTCGTATCCGGCGGAGAAGGTATCTCTGCGTAGCTCCGCCCCAGGGAACATCGTGATCGTGGACGCCACTCAAGGCCGGCAGACGGTGATCGGAGAGATGGACAAACCTTCTGCCAAGCTCCTGCTCTACGACGAGGCGGTCTACATCCACCGGGGCGACCAGTACATCGTGAAAAAACTCGATCTGGAAAATCAACGCTGTTACGTCGAGGATACCAAGGACAACTACTACACCGATTCCATCGTGAAAACAGATATCAAGGTACTGGAGCAGGACAGTCGGGAGAGCAGCACCGGGATGGAAACGGTGATCGGGGATATTCTGGTGCGCACCCAGGCTACGAAGTTCAAGAAGCTGAAATTCGGGACTCACGAAAACATCGGCTACGGGGAGATCGACCTTCCCGCCGAACAGATGCACACCCGCTCGGTGGTGCTGCTGTTCTGCCCGGGAAGCGCCGCCGGCCGCGCCTTCGGCCAGAGGACGGAGCTCGAACAGCCGATCATCATGCAGCGGCTGGGCACGTTGGTACGAAATATCGCTCCTGTCTTTCTACTCTGTGACCCCAGGGATCTGGGGGTGTCCGCGCGCCTAAAGGACATCGTGTTCGAGTGTCCCGCCCTGTACGTGTACGACAACTATCCCGGGGGAACCGGACTCTCCGAGGGTTTTTTGGAGAATGCCCCGGCAATTCTGCAGGGAGCTCTAGAGCTGGTTGCCGAGTGCCCCTGCTCGCAGGGCTGTCCATCCTGCATCGGTCCGATCGGCTCTGACCCTGAAGAAGAGCTCTCCGGTTTCAACCCCAAAGAGTCGATCCGGGAATTCTTGATCGGTTGGCTCGGAAAGAAGAAGTGACGTGTCCCTAGAAAAGCGTCTGCGCTATCTGGATCGGGCCCTGCGGCAGCAGCGGGCTGTGCAGGATTCTGAGGAGCCCGCCGATTCCCACCGGGGGGACGCGGAAACACGGGACAGCGCCCAAAGCCCGCGGCGCGATCCGTTCTCTTCCGAAGGGGGATGGGAGGCAGCGGGGGAGTACACCCTACGCCGGCGGCTGCACTTCCCGAGTCCCCTTCAAGGCGCTAGGATTTCCGAGTTCCTCCTGCCTCCGGGCTATGCCCCTTCGGACCTGTTGTTCTTCGACACCGAAACAACGGGCCTTTCCGGAGGGGCGGGGAATTCCGTCTTCCTGGTCGGAATGGCCTGGATCGACGACCAGATGCTGGAAACGGAGCAGGTGTTCCTGAAGGATTTCCCGGGAGAAGGGGAGTTTCTGTCGGTCCTTAACGGGCGTCTGGCTAAGCATCGTGTGTTCGTATCCTACAATGGCCGGGCCTTCGACGCCCATGTGCTTCGCACCCGTTTCCTTCTCAACCGCATGGAATTGACTCTGGAGAAGCAGACGGACCTCCTGTACTGGTCCCGCAGGCTGTGGCGACGAACCCTTCCAGATTGCTCTTTGGGCACCGTCGAAAGGGAGATCCTCGGCATAGTTCGTGGAGTCGACATAGCCGGCTTCGAGGTGCCGGGGATCTATCTGGATTTCTTGCGCAGCGGCGAGCCCGGGCGCCTCGATGCTGTGCTGGAACATAACCTGCAGGATGTCCGGACTCTCGTCGACCTGCTGGTCACGATCAACACGATCCTTGTTTCCCGGGAGAAAGCGCCGGAGGCGGCGGTTCAGCGGGCGGACCGTGCCGCCCTGGGAAGCTTCTTTTTGAGCAGGGATGAACGCTGGGGAGTGGAGCTTCTAAAAAGTTCCTTCGCCGGCGGAGATGAAGGCGCAGGGCGGGCGTTGAGTCTATACTACAAGCGCAGAGGCGCCTGGCGGGAAGCGATTGATCTGTGGAAACAGATGGCTTCGAGGCGAAAGAGCCTGTTCGCCGGGATCGAGCTGGCGAAGTATTTCGAGCACAGGGAGAGGGACCCCGAGCAAGCCCTGGCATGGGTGCGGACCATCCTGTCCTGGCAGCTTCCCATCGACCGATGTCTTCGCGGTGATCTGTCCCATCGCCGGCAGCGTCTTTTGAAAAAAGCAAACCGACGATCCTCTACGCTTTGAAGTAGCTGATCCTGTACCCGTCGGCCTCGCGAAAGCCGAGTTTTCCGTACAGCGACAAGGCGGGTAGATTGTTTTTCTTGACAAACAGACAGACTGTGGATTTCTGGGCAAAGATCCATCGCAACAGCTCCTCCATCACCCGAAACGCGATGCCGCTGTTGCGCACATCCTCCACCGTGAACACCCCGCCGACCTGATCCGCTGTGAATCCCCGGGCATTGGTGCCCGCCTTGGCTACCACCTTTCCGTTCAGCTCGGCCATCAGCACCAGCTGCTGGTGCAAAGAGCGCTTCAGATTCTGCCTGCAGGTCTGTTCGTTGTGCCCTTCCCTGTTGATCACCACTTCCTCGAGCTCGTAGCGGATCTGCAGTGGAAGAAGGGCGGCAAGATCTCGGGGGTAGGCGGTTCTGACCACCAGTCCCGCCGGGTAGGGAAAGGATTCTCTGCGGGCGTTCGAAAATGAGTCCCTGTTTTGAATCATCAGATGATAGTCGATGCTCACGCTTGCACGAAGCGGCAGTACTCCGTCCAGCCAACCGACTTCATCGATGGGTCCCATCACGGAGTACAGCCGCAAGGCCAGATCCTTCCAGCCGGGAAACGGACCGGGGGGGATTGCCTGTGATTGACCCCGGGCGGGGGTGAATACGGGCAGGAGAAGTCCTGCGGAGGTGAGCATCATTGTCCCTTGAATGTCGGAGCCGTCTTTGTAAACCAGGACGGAAGCCTCCAGCGCTTCCGGGAATGCTGCCTTTCCCTGCCTGCGCAGCCGGGAGGTGTAGGGAACCGCCCGCCACTCGTGGGGGAGGATAAAATTTAGCAGCTGGGAGAGATCCCGTTTACCGGCGCGACGCCACTTCATGGCGAGATGGCGGGTTCGGCGTCGATGAAGTCAACCGGGATCCGGCCTTCCGGGCGGAAATCCCCGATCAGTGCGGCAAAACCTGCCCGGAAGGATTCCTTCCCCGTTCCGTACACTGCCAGGACGTTCTCCACCCAGGGTGTATCCCGCAGATACACGGGAGACAGGGTGGAAATGACAACTAAAGTCCCCGGGAAGGTTTGGAGAGTTTCCAGGACTTCGAGGCTGTTGTAATTGGCCAAACAGAACACAACGGTGTCGTAGCGGGAAGCGATGCGGGGAATCCGCTCCAGGTCCTGCTCCCGGGCGGAGTAGAAGGGACTGTAGGGGAAAAACAGGACGTCCGCTTCGGGATAGCGGCGCCGGCCCTCTTCGAGGAATTCTTCGAATTGCCCGATCAGCAGCATGTTTTGATTCCCGCCGTTGTGTTCCAGTGGGATACTTGAGTCCCTGAGCAAGGTCACGCTGCGCAGAGCGCTCTGCTGGAAGAACTCCCAGGCGCCCGTGTTGGGGGCGAAGTTCTCGGCCTGATCCGGGGAATCGCCGGCGGCCATTGTCTTGAGAACTTTGAGTTTGAGCCGAAGAATACGCCGGACTGAAATCTTGATCCGCTCCTTGAACTCCGGATGTTCGCCCAGATGGGTTTTCAGCTTCTGCCAGGTGCGGTCCTGAACCCGAGGCGTATGGGAAACGAGGATCATGTCATTGCCCGCTTCCAGTGCCTCCAAACTGGCCTGGGCGGTGTCCACACCACCGCTGATCGCGCCGTTCATCTCCATGTCGTCGGTGATGAGCAGCCCCTCGAAGGCGAGTTTTTCCCGCAGCACCTCTTCAATCAGATAGCGGGATCGGGAGGAGGGCAGCAGGTTTCCCAGAATGTCCGGGTAGGCGATGTGGGCGCTCATGATGGCGGGTATGCCTTCGGGAATGAGTATCCGGTAGGGTAGCAGCTCCCGCTGCCACATCTGTTCGAAGGATATCCGAACCACAGGCAGCGTGCCGTGGGAGTCCTTGTCAGCGTGACCGTGGCCGGGGAAGTGTTTGGCCGTGCAGATGATTCCACTTTTGTTCATGCCCTGGTAGTAGGCCAGAGCCAGCATGGCCGTGATTACCGGATCGGAGGAGAAGGCCCGTGGACCGATAACACTGGCCGACGGATTGGAGTAGACATCGATGGTCGGGGCGAAATTCATATTGATGCCCAGGCTCTTCAGCTCCTCTCCGATGTAGTACCCGGTCAGGAGGGCATCCTGAGGCAGCCCCGAAGCGCCTAGGGCGATGTTGCCGGGTGTCTGGGAAGTCTCCTGCTTGATATGCCGGACCCACCCCCCCTCCTGATCCGTCGACATGAACAGGGGGATTTGAAACCGACCGGCTCGGGCAGTCTCCTGCATCTGGGCGATGCTCGTGGTTAGTCCCGGGAGGGTATCCACATTGCGGGTGAATATTTTCACCCCTCCCAGGTTGCGCGAATGGATCCAGTCCAGGATCTCCTCTGAGGGACGCTTGCCGATGTATCCGAGCATGAACACCTGCCCGAGAAGCTCTTCGTCGGTCATCTCTGCGACGATGGCTTCGACCAGTTCCTCGTTGGGACGATCGTCCCAGAACGAGGGGAAGGGGGCGGTGATTTCCCCGTACCCGTTGGAGGGCTTAAGGAACAGCAAGCCTATCGTGCAAACCACGCAGAGGAGTATCGCGATGGGGGTGGGCTTCAATACATCAGATTCCATGCATCCCTCGAATACTTGCTCCCCAGAAGCTCCGCCGCCTGCTCCTTCTCTGAATCCGTCAGCTCGCCGGTTTTAAGCCTGATCCCGCGGAGGTTCAGGCCGCTGTCAAATCCTTCGGCAAAGGCTTTCACCGTTTCCTCGAAGCTCACCGGCCGTCCCAACTCCTCGGATAGACAGCCCGGTTCCTCGTGGCCTTCTGTTTGCACCAGGGCCAAGTATCTACCGATCCGTTTGTACGATGTATCGAGAGGGATGGCACCGTGCTGAAGAGAGGCGTTCCGAGTGACCACCTGGGCGCTGCCGATAAGTTTCCTGGCCGAACGCGATGCAACCTCGTACTCCCCCGTGGAGCGAAAGCAATCGGGATTGTGCGGATCTCCGATTCGATTTCTGCTCGACTGTCCGCGCACACCCAGCCGGGCCAATCCCGACAGGAGAAGTTCCGCGATAAACCTGTATATCTCCCTCTTATGAAAAGGCTCGAGGTGCTCCTTGCTCATTACTACCGCATAGGTCAGTTCTTGATCGTGGAGCACCGCCTGCCCTCCCGTAGGTCTGCGTACCAGCGTGATCCCCGCCCTTTGGACGGCTTCCCCGTCGATCTTGTCCTTGACCCGCTGGAAGCGCCCAAAGCTCAAGCTTGCCGGGGCGAAACCGTACAGCCGAACCGTCGCCGGGCTATGACCGTCCCCCACAGAAGCGAGCAGGACCTCATCCACGGCCATGTTTTCCTGCCCATTGCCGGGAGCATCGAGGATCAACCGAAAGACAGTTCCGGAAGAGGTCAAACGTAGGCCTCTCCCTTGAGCTCATCGATGAACTGGCTGGCTGCGTGAGCCGCGATGGCTCCTTCCCCGGCCGCAACAACAAGTTGCCGGAACGGAGTGGAGCGGACATCGCCGATCGCGAAGAACCCGGGGATATTGGTTTCCATCCGCTGATTGGTCACGATGTAGCCGGCCTCATCCAACTCCACCTTCAGTTCTTTTGCTACCTGTGTCTGGGGGATCGAACCGATAAAGACAAACACGGCCTCTACCTTCTCCGAGTAGGTCTCGTCCTTCTCGTTGTTCCAAAGGACGACTTCCTCTACCTTGGCGCTGCCTTTGATCACTTTGGGCTCGGTGTTCCAGCGCACCTCGATGTTGGGATTGTTCAGGGTTCGCTCGGCCAGCGCCTTCTGGGCTCGGAAGCGGTCCCGCCTGTGGATCATCACTACCTGGTCGGTCAGCTTTGCAAGAAACAAGGCTTCATCGCAGGCAGCATCACCGCCGCCGGCGACCAGCATGCGCTTGCCCTTGAAAAAAGGCCCGTCGCAGGTGGCGCAGTACGATACTCCCCGGCCTGAAAACTCCTCCTCTCCGGGGATTCCCAGCTTCTTGTGCTTCGCTCCCGTGGCCAGAATCACGGTGGGAGAGGTGAGCGGTCCGTTGTCGGTGTCGACCTGGAACAGCCCGTTTTTCTTTGACACGGAATGAGCGCTGGAGGTCTGAATGTCCACACCGAAACGAACGGCCTGTTCCTCGAATTTCTGGCTCAGTTCGACACCCGGAAGCGGGTCGGGAAACCCGGGATAGTTCTCCAAATTGTCTATGATCAGGCACTGGCCGCCCGGAGCCAATTCTTCAAGCAGCAATACGTTGAGATTGGCCCGTGCGACGTACTGAGCTGCGGTCAAACCGGCAGCACCCGCCCCGATGATGATTACGTCTCTGTCAGCTTTCATATTTTCCCCTTGCCGTTTCAGATTGACTATAAGTATGATAACAATAAATCGGGAAACATGGAACATTTAACCGGCCGCACCGCATTTTTCCTCCTGCTCTTGATGAGTATTTCCTCCCTGATCATTGCCCAGACGACCTCCGCTGAGGTCCGGGTGGATCCGATCGTTGAAGCACAAGAGCTGGCTGCGGTCGAAGAACCCCTCGATCTTGATACCTTTATTCGAGCCGCCTTTGTCTTTTCCGGGGTTTCCGGCGAGGAGCTGCCCAGGGCCGAGGCGGAGATCCGGGTCCATCTCGCAGCACTGCGACAGGAGCCGGCAGGGATTGCGGATCCACGGGAGCGGGCCGAGGCTGCCCTGGCGTTCATGCACGAGACCATACTGAAGCGGTACGATGAGAGGCAGACCCGGCTGGACGTCCTGCTGTCCCGGGGAAGCTATAACTGCGTCTCCTCCGGCGTGCTGTACGCCATCTTCCTCAAGGCTCTCGGGCTGAAGGTCTGGGGGGTGCGAACAGCGGACCATGCCTTCTGCCGGGTCCAGGCAGGGGACAAGGCCTTCGATGTGGAAACGACCTCTCCCTACGGTTTTGATCCGGGTACACGCAAGGAGTTCACCGACAGCTTTGGACAGGTTACGGGCTACTCCTATGTCCCGCCCTCGAACTACAGAGACCGCCGGGATATCGGGGAGGGGGGGCTTCTCGGCCTGATCCTGTTCAACAGGTCCGCCTTCTCCAGCGAGCGGCGAGACTACGCTCAGGCAGTACCTCCGGCGGTGGACGCCTATGCCCTGCTGCAGGATGCAGAATCTCATGAAAGGATGATCACCGCCCTGCTCAATCTCGCCTCCTGGTATGGAATGAACGGTCGTTTCGAGGAAGCCCTCACCTTTCTCGATCGGGCAGTGGTTCGATACGGCAACAACCGTCTAGATGCGTTGAGGGGAGATTTGATACATAACTGGGCCTTAAGCTTCGTACAGAAGGGCGAATTTGTCGAGGCGGAAGAGCTTCTCGATCTTCAGCTTGAAGGCGGTCGTATGGCAGAGCAGGAGTGGAGGGAGCTGACCGTGTATCTGTACCAACTGCGGGCGCAGAGCTCGGCTCGCGAGGATTTTTCCGAGGCTGCCCGCTTGATTCAGGAAGGAATAAACAAGGTGGGCTCGGACCAGAGTCTGACCAAAAGCTATGAGGTCTATATCCACAATTCAGTGGTGACCCTGGTCCGGGCCGAACGCTATCAGGATGCGCTGTCGGTCCTGGAAGAGGCTCTCTCCCAGGTGCCGACGAGCAGGGTGCTACAGAATGACAAGTCGATGGTTCTCAAGACCGCGGGGCAGCAGTAGCGCCCTCTCGACCGGGATGGTCGAGAAGCTTGCCTGGGCTGTGCGCCCGCGACGGTCCATCAAACCCTTCATTGTCAATCCCATCACCAGAACGAAGGCTAACACGAAAGCCAGTAACGCCCCAACGGCGATGAGCAGGACCTTATTGCTGTTTCTCATTTCTCTCTCTCCTCTTAGTTGGAATGCGCTGATTTAACCTTGGCATTCTCTTCGTACAGGACCTTCAGATCCTTGCAGGTGAGATGGAGCAGATCCATCGTCCGGAAGATGCGGGGAAGCTCACGCCGAATGAAGCTCCTCTTCTTCTGTTCCAGGGTCTTGTCGTAGGCATCCTCGGCAACGAAGTATCCGATTCCCCGCTGGTTGTAGATGATGTCCAGGTTCTGCAGGTAGCCGTAAGATCGCATCACCGTATTGGGGTTGACCTCGATCGACTCCGACATCTCCCGGATCGAGGGAATCCGCTCGCCTTCCTTCCACGTTCCCGAGAGAATTCGCTCGCTGATGTGATCGGCGATCTGCAGGTAAATCGCTTGATTCTGTCGGAACTCCATGGTTATGCCTCTGTTTCACGCAGGCGCAGGTAGCTGATGATCCAGCACACAGGAGCGGCGGCACCCCAGAAGAGCACCTTGGCGACCTGCAGGAATTTCTCGGCCATGGGGCGAAGGACCGCTTCCAACTCTCCGCTGCGTCCCAATTCCTGCATGTACGGTTCCAGCCCGATGCGCGGTCCCACGGCATAGTCGCGGAAGATGACCCAGGCGGTCACGGCCACGACGATGGTGAGAACGATGCCGAACAGCCACAGATATAGATTGGTCTTGATGAAGGCCAGCTTACGGAAGTATACGGATCCGACCAGGAACACCGCCTGGGTGACCACATAAACGGTCACCGCCAGCAGGACCCTCCGGGTGAAGGGATTGAAGAAGGCGTGCCCAAAGCCGAAGATCACCCTGTTGATCCCTTCCGCCGCGGAAGACACCGCTGTGTAGAAGAACAGACTTCCCAAGGCGTAGCCCAGAGAGGTAACCAGGAGTTTGCTCAAGAACTTTTCCAGGCTCGATCCCGGCAGGGTCAGATAGAATACACCCTGTCCGTTGAGGTACAGTTCCTTGAAACTCAGGCTGGTGGCGATGAACCCGCCGATGAACAGCAGCGGGAAGTACAACTGGAAGTGGATCGATCCAAGTTCCCGGCCAAGGGCGGAGAGGACCGATACCAGGATCACGAAGCCTCCCACCGCAGCCATGGCGATGAAAACCGATTTGTAGCCTGCGCTGAAATCTCTGCGCAGGAGCAGTCCGAGACGACGAATGCTGAAATCTCTCATGTTATACCTCCTCCTTACCGGCCGGGGCGAACAGCTCGCCGATTCGGTCGCGGTTGGCGATGACCGTGTTGAACAGGGTTTCCAGGTCTGCTTGAGTCTCCTCACCGCTTACGTTTTTTCTAACCACCACATAGCCGCCCAGCGTCTTGTCCGTGTACAGCACCCCATCCCCGGACGGCTGTACCTGTTCAAGCTCGACGTGCAGACAGCGAGTTACCTCATACATTGGCTGCTGGAAGATAATGGCGCCCTCGTCCAAAATGATGATGGGGTCGATCAGGTTCTCCATGTCCCGCACCTGGTGCGTGGAAATCAGGATGATCCTGTCCTCTTCGCCGGCCCGGGCCAGCAGTTTTCGAAACTGGCTTTTTGACGGGATGTCCAGGCCGTTTGTCGGTTCGTCGAGTAGAAGCAGCCGGCATCTGGTGGCCAGTCCGAAGGCCAGCAGGAACTTCTTCTTCTGCCCGTAGGAGAACTCGGAGAGCTTCTTCCCCCCTCGCAGATCGAACTCCCTCAGATACTCCTGGAACGCCTCGGGGTTGAAGCGCGGGTAGAAGGGAGCGTATAGCTGCTGATACAGTTCGGAACTGATCGCAGGGGCGTAGAACTCTTCGGGGAGGAAGTAGATATCCTCCAGAAGTGCTGCCGGTCTGTATTGCGGCTCCCGGCCCAGCACCGAGCAGCTTCCCGCCTCGGGGAAACGCAGCCCGCAGATCAGTTTGAGCAGCGATGTCTTTCCCGCGCCGTTTTTCCCGAGCAAGCCGTAGATATTGCCCAATTCCAGGGTAAGATCGAGGTTGCTGAACAGGAGCTCCTTCGTGTAGCCGAAGGACAGGTTCTTGATTTCGATACCCGTGTCTGTCATTGTACTCCTCCTAATTAGTGTACTATTTAACTAAGACACTAAGAATGTAACACGCCTGTTTGCTGCTGTCAAGCTTTTTTGAAAAAAAAAACAGATCTACCAGTTGTTTCCCTTTGATCTCACCAGTGCGACCGATGCGATCGGTTGGTTTGACACCTTTCTCAAAGTACTCATCATGGTGGTGTTCGTAGGTACCGTGATCGGAGGTTCCCTCAATTTCTACAGATTTCTCCGCAGCGTGTTCTTTCCCCCGGAGGAGGAGTAGCGGGCGCGGTCGTGCCGGTTCTACCTGCGGAACAGGCGGGGAAACAGCATCGGAACCCGCTGCATGTGCTCCGCATATCCGGATTTTCGATCGAGCAAATGTCGATCCATCATGGGAATGCTGATCCCGAGGAACAGTCCCGTGATGGCAGCCGGACCGATGATGAACCACCAGTTGCCCGCAGCGGATGCCAGGCAAAACAGGTACAGACCCCACCAGAAAAGCATCTCCCCCAGATAGTTGGGGTGGCGGCAGCGTGCCCACAGGCCGTGGTTCAAGATCTTTCCAGGCTTAGCTGCGCCTTTTGTGAACCTGTGAAGTTGACGATCCGCCGCGGTTTCGATGGCAATCGCGGCCAGGGTCACTATAGCGGCAAGGATATCGAGCACTCCGAAATGCCTGCCTGGGGTTCCACCTGTATACATCACAGGGTACAGGGAAAGGCAGCCGAGAAATACGAGCAGGGTGGGGAATAGATGGATGCCGAAGAAGCTTACAGGCCAGTACAGAGGACCGTAGCGCTCGCGGAAGCGTACATAGCGCCAATCCTCATGTCCCATGCCTTTCCAATGGCGAGCCCAGTTCAAGGTCAGGCGTACCGCCCAAAGAAGAGTCAATGCCAGCACCACGAGCTGCGGGGGAGTCAAGGTTTCAGGGAATCCCGCGGCGCTCAACCAGTACAGGGCGATCAGCGGCGGGGCGACGCTCCAGTAGGGATCGTACATGCTTGAGTTGTTGAACACCATACTGAAGACAAACACCACAACCGTCGCGACCAGGTCGGCGATGAAGGCGACAAGCAGGGGATGGCCGCCCTGCAGCAACCGGCCGGCAAGTACCGCCGCGGTCAGAGCCCCCAGATAGACGCCGCAGCAAACGAGCAGTGCCC